>RFIA01000039.1 GCA_003695675.1 Chloroflexota bacterium | reverse complement strand
GGACTCGGTCTTGTGTGTTCACAGTATGCCGGGGTGTCGAGTCATCTGCACGATGGACACGATGCTTTTGTGATGGACCCGACCGACCACCACACACTCGCTGACCGCATCATCACATTGCTGACAGACAAGACGCTGCGCGAACAATTTCGCACGAATAGCCAAGCTATACTCAACGACTTCGCGCCGGAGACTGTCGCCGCACAATTTGAACACGCCGTTGAGATCGCAATGCGCGAACTCGATTAATCGCCGCTAACGATTGTTGTGCATCTCATGCCAGCGCCCGAATTTGTAGACCAATAAGGTCATCCCAATCAAGAACCATGTGCCGGGATGCGCCCGCATCTCGAATAATTTTCGTGCCAGCCGTCCATAAAAGTGTTGCTCAAGTTCTGGATTGGGACGAACATTTGGCGGAAAATGCTTTTGCTGCTGCGCGAGTTCAAAATAATACCCGCCACGTCCATAACGATATTGTTGGCGTAGATAGCCCCAATATGTATTGCGATGATGATGCCAGATGATGGCCGCCGGGCAATACAATTGTCGATAACCATTTGCCGCGAGGCGATACCCGAATTCCAAATCTTCGGCGGCGGCGAGGGGAAAGCTGTCATCAAAGCCGCCGAGCGCCTCGAAAACAGTGCGGCGATAAGCGACATTATTCGACGGGAATAACAGATAATTGCCGTCAACATCGCGGAAATATTGCATGACATAATCGATATAGATTTGCCATGTCGCCGCCGGGATATTGTCGGGATATGGATTGCGCGTCTCGCCGCCGAAACCGGCGCAGTTGTGTTCGGCGAAGCAGTTGGCAAATTGCCGTAACCATTGCGAGTCCACGATGCAATCGTCATCGGTGAAGGCGAGGATGTCCCCGTGTGCAAGCCGTGCCCCAGCATTCCGCGCCCCCGCCGGGCCACGATTGTCGATGGCGATGAGTGTTAGCGGCAAGCTGGTTTTGAGCGTTTCGGTCAATGCGGCGAGTGATTGCTCGCCGCCATCGTTGACGACAATCAGTTCCCATTCGCCAGCCGGATAATCGAGATGCGTGAACGATTGCAGACATTCTGCAAGCTGCGTCGGACGATTATAAGTGGGGATGATGACGCTGAAGGTCAACTCTCTAACCATAAAATGATGATGTCCTTAAGTTGATGGCTAGTTGATGGCTATAGATTACAACTAGGGTATCCCCCCATCGGCTGAGAAAGGGCCGTAGGCTTCGCTGCGCCCGATGAGTGCGAAGACTTCACCGGCGGGGCGGTCGAGCAATAACATGCCACCCTCGAAACGTTGGATCATCAATTCGCCGCCTTGTTCACCGAGCCGGGCAAAACCGAGTGCGTCGCGCACGCCGGGCACCCCTTGCCACACGGCGCCGAATCCCAACGTGGGGACGAGTAAGCCTTCCGGTGCGGTGAGCGTTTCTTGTTCGCTTTCGGGGGCGCTTTCAACATACCAGAAGCGCCCCGCCCCAGCAGATGTGCTCGGCACAATCGCCCAAATTTCGCCGGTCGGTGGGCGGAAGTACATCAAGCCGCGCTCGAACAATTGCATCGACCCAGCGAATGTTTGCAACAACTCGGTTGGGCAACCGAGACCGTCTCGCACTTCGGGCACGGTTTGCCATGTTGTGCCGAAAATCGCGTCCGGTTGATTGACGCATGTGCTGCCCGGCAAGGGTGTGGCTGTGTTGTCCAACAAGGTGTTGCCGAACAGCGCGGGATTGATGATCGGGTCATCGCGGGCGATTTCTTCGGCTTCGCCGAGAAAAACGCCGATATATGGCGTGGCCGATGGTGGCGCGGCGGATTCTTGTGGCGTCAATGAGGGCTGGAGGGCGAGTTGAGTCGCTTCAACTTGGGCGGCGTTCGGCGTCGGTGAAATTTCAAGTGTGGCGAGCCGTTTTGATATTAAAATCGTTTCTTGAGTCGGTAATTGTGACACCTGCCCACACGCGGCCAGTATGGCCACAATCAACACCCACACACCTGAAAATTTTATTGCCACTCGTTTTATACCTCTCAATCGTCTTGCGCTCATTATATCGGATTGTGACGACACAGCCTATACGAAGGCGACGATGCGTTTTTTGTATCTTTACGGTTCAATGTCTTTTGTCCTGCTCGATTCATGCCTATAATCTGAGCCGTCACATTTTTAGCGAATTGAGCGAATGAGGAAGTGTTTGATGAGTGTATATCGTTTACTGGTATGGATGATAATCATGTTGTTGAGCATCTCGGCTGTTTCGGCGCAAGAGTCACCGCCGGGGTCGTTGCTCGCGCTGCTGGCGACTGTGCCGGACACACCGCAGACTCGCGAGGGGACGCCCATTTTGGGGTATGCCGATTATCGCGCTGCTGAACAGGCCAGTGGGTTGACAAATCCCGGCAGCCTTGACGGATTTCTCGCCTTGTCGCAAGAGGAACAGGTTCAATGGGTCAATACGATTTTTCGCTTGCGTGCCGGGCCGCGCCTCGACTTCCTCAGCAATTATATCGCCTCAATGCCCGATTTCGTTGGCTTTGAGTGGTTCGATGTTGACCGCGCCGTGACGTATGGCGAATTGACGCGGCTCGCGACCATTTTCGCCGGTGACTTCGACGCGACGGCGATGGCTTCTGTCTATGCTGGGCGCGGTTTTGAACAACGCGAGATCTCCGGCATGACAGTATGGCATCGCTTTGAAGACGGTTTTGTCGACCCGGCAGCACGCGCACCGGGCGATCCTTTCGGCGGTGACTTAGGCCGGTCGGCGCGGGTTGTTGCGCTGCCGGGTTATGTCGCCAATGGACAATTCTGGGACATCACCATCGCGGCGATTGACACCCAACGCGGCGCGATGCCGTCATTGGCAGACGACGCCAATTTTCGCGCCTTGGCCGAGGCTGCCATGGATACTGGGTTGCTCGTGCAAGCTGTGTATTTGTCGCCGGATGATGTCGGCGACCAAAGCGTCGTCGGCCTTGATGGACAATCCGTTGTGCCGGAGGCCGTCGCCTCGTTGGGGACTTTGCCCGCTTACACCCTCGCCCTTCTCGCCGACCGGCAAGAAGGCAGCGACCAAGTGCATCTCGTCGCGGCGGTGTACGACGATGCACAACGCGCCGAAATCGCGGCGGCTGAACTCAGCACACGCCTGACGACATTCGACCCGCTCGCACAATACGCTGAACTCGGCGTCGTGGTAGACGCGCCCCGCATCTTCACAAATGATGCGGGCGATAAATTCGTCGCCGTCGCCGCGATACGCTATCCATTGTCCGACGAACCGGCAGCACAAAACGGCCTACGAACGCCACCGGGCACAATGTTCGCGACGTGGATACAAGCCTTTCAACAACGTGCATTTCGCCCACTTGCGATTACAGCATAATTGCCGGGCAGTTGTCGAGGCGTTGCCTGTCGCTTGGGCACATCATGACCCCGAGTCATCATCAACTTCAGGAATCGCGACCGGCTCAAGCATTTCGTTGATGCGGGAAATTTGTGTGATTTCGGCAGTCGTCGATTGAAAATCGACCGTCATTTCTTCGCGTGCCTGTGGGAAGATGAGTTGGGCGTTGCGGTCATTCGCTTCGAGAATGGTTGTGTTGACTGTCTGCACCAAGCGCCCTTGTGCGTCGAGAAAGACGACCATTTGCTGGCCGCTCGTGTCGGAGAGAAAATCGAAGATTGTGGCTTGTGGCTGCCCACCTTCGGCAAGCGTTGAGGCCACAAAAAATGACGACAACGCCCCTGCATTGACGCTGAGCGTAATCACTTCGATTGGATTGCCGTCGTTGTCTTCAATCATCGTCTGTTCAACCGACGAGATGAACGCGCTCAAAAATTCCATATCAGCAGCAATCGCACTTTGTGTGCCGCGCACCGTCTCTAAAAAGCCAGCCGGGTCAAGCACACCGAAGATTCCAGTGATGTTTGTGTTTTCGATAATCCGCCACCGGTTGTCCGTGATTTCATCTTGGTCTATTCGGTCAAGCATCGCATAGAGCACACCATCGACCAATCGAAGCTCGCCAGTCAGCATAATCGACTCGTCGTTGCGTTGCTGGCTCAGGGTGACGACGCGCCGCGCTTGTTCGTTGTCGCCGCGAGTGACGGTGAGCGTCGCTTCGCTAGATGTATTGGTTGTTTGCGTCTGTAAAGGTGCAGCGCCATTTTTTAGCGTGATGGTCGTGCTCTCTTGTGTCTGTTGTGTGGCGACATAGCTATCATACGTCGCGACGGCGTCTAGCGCGACAATAACGCGATCAATCAATGCCCGCTCCTCAGTAGACAGATTTTCCTGCGCCCGCGCCGGTAAGCTGGCGAGCAGTATGACCATCAAAAGTGTCAGTTGCAGCAATTTATATCGCATCAGATAAGTATTCCCTTATAAAACGACGAAAAGGTGCATCGATTTTTGTCAATATCAGCGTATTATAGAGAAAATGTCGCTATAGTAAACCGCATTCGACTGGTGAACATTCTAACATTCGATTGTGTATGATTAATGGAACTTTGTCTGGCGCATTTCATGGCGCAAAACGCGCCATAGTATTACATCAGGAGTATTTCAGTGAGTAAAACCATAAAAATACCGGGCTTCATCTTGTTTGGCATTTTCTTCCTCGCTGCTTGTTCGAGTGGCCCCCTGCGCGAATTCCGTACCGGAGACGAAATCGTCACTTACGATTTTTCTGAACCGCAGACCTTTGAAGAAGGCGCGTATGAAAGCGGCAACGTTCGCTTGTGGATTGCAGACGACTTGTACCGTATCCGCCTCGACCGCGGCCAAGGAGAGATATGGTGGGGACAATGGGGCGACACGCTCGACGATGTGGTGCTTGATGTCGAAGCTGTGGCCTCGACACAGCGTCCCAACCACGCTTATGGTGTCGGCTGCCGGATGAGTGGCACAGTTGGGCAGGAGATTGAAGACGACCCCGAATTGCAAGGCCTGCGTGAAGATAGCGCTGCCGACACAGCATCAACGGCGGATAATGGCGAAGATGTCGAAGATGTTGGAGCGGAAGACGACATCTCGGTTGAGGGCGAGGGTCTCGTGCCTTTGAACGAAGGGCAGAGCATTGAGGTGCCCGATATTAGCGGAGATGATGATGATTCGCCGCTCGACGCACCTAGCAGCAACAGCGATGATGAGGAGGAGACCGGTCTACGTATAACAGATGTGTATGCAGGGAACGGGAATGGGTATCTGTTCCTTGTTCAGGGGAACGGGTCGTTCAGCATTCAACGTTCCGAAGGCCGCGTGCTGACACCGCTCGTCGATTGGCGTCAATCCGACAAAATCAATCGCGGCACCGTCCCTAACGAATTGCGTGCTGTTTGTGTCGGCGATTATCTGGCCTTTTATATCAACGGCGAATTCGTCGGCGACGCCATTGACGACACCTTTACAGAAGGCCAAGTTGGTTTGATGGGCGCGACGGTCAGCACGACACAAGTCGAGATCGCGTTCGACAATCTCGTCGTTTCCGAGGCGAGTCCGGCATAGTATTGCTGCCGTCTCGACCATAGACGCAGCGAAAGACGATAGTAGACGAGGTATTCGCTTGCAGCAAGCGGATGCCTTTTAGCATTGCTATGTGGCGTTGGCTGCTTTGATTTGGGTAATCACGCCTCGCGGCGCTGTGCGTAAGCGACCAACGCTTCTCGCAATTGCTCGACTGTCCACTTTGACTCAAGCGCCCGTCGCATCAATTGTTGGCCGGTCTCCGGCGCGTTGCCCCCCACCGGCGGGTCGGAATCGAGATTCGTCGGGAACGAATAGCCATCGCCGACGGCCGCAATCGTATTGGCGACATCGCGTTCGCTGACCGTCCCCTCTTCAATGCGTTGCAGCAAAATCGGATAGACGGCTTCAATCATAGCAATGTTGTTGATGGTTTCCATTGTGCGGCCAAATGCCGACGAAACTTGCACGAGATTAACCATGCGGTCATACGGCGCTTGATTCGTGCCCGCGCCATGAAACAACGCCGGGCTGAAGAAGACAGCATCGCCTTTATTGAGCGGAATCTGTGATTTGTGTGCGTCGAAATATGCGATGAATTCCGGCTGTGTATAAGCCATATACCCGGCGGGGAATTGATGCGAGAATGGCAGCAGCAATGTCGGCCCGGCCTCAAGCGGCATATCGACATGCGCGATGGCGCCTTGCAATGTCAAATATTGCGACATCATCTGTGCGTGCGCCGGGAATTGCGCGACGGTTTCTTGCGATTGAAAACCGAGATGATAATCGCGATGAACGGATTGTGCGCGGCTGCCCGGTTTGACGTTGTTGACTTGCGCCGTGATTTGATAATGTGGGCCGAGCCATGCTTGGCAAACAAGCGCCATAATCGGATTGCCGTAATAATCGATGAACGTGTCCGGCGCGTGCAAGCACGTCTTTTGCATCGAATTCCAGATACGCTCATTGCTGCCGAAGTGGTCGCCCCGTCCCTGACCGGAGGCTTTCTCATGCGCGATGATTTCGTTGAAAGCTAGCGTCATGCGGTCGATGACATCTGTATCGGCGTAGGCGCGTTTGATGGCGAGAACACCCGGCCCGTCTCGCAGGCAGCATGTCAACTCGGCTTTCAGCACGGCTTCGCTTGCCGTATCGTTTAAAGCCTCGCGGATGTTGTCGCCATCATAGATGACGATATTCTGCTCAACGCCTGCCGCATACGGGTAATCATCGAGGATCACAGTCTGTGAACATAAGGCGTCGAATGCCGCAATGTCCATATCTGCCGCGCTGAAAAATGGTGGCAGCGTCATATTTTTAATCGGCGCTTGCGTCATCTGTTTGTTCTCCTCATCCTGTTGTTTGTTAGAGTATACTATTCGTCGTGGATGCAATTCAAATTAGGTTGTGTTGACATTTCATAGATTGATGCGGAATCAAGTGACGCCAACGCAGAGCAAGCGTTCCGTTGGGGCATTGCGTGCAATGCCCTGAAGGG
>RFIA01000282.1 GCA_003695675.1 Chloroflexota bacterium | reverse complement strand
TACCCTTCAGGGTACTTGGTTTTGTGGCAGCCGGAAACCGCTATGTCTACGTGCGGAGAATTTATTCTCTGGCTGCCCGATGATTTCTGAAGTGCGTAAATCCTAAATCGTTTGTTTTCAAGGGGGAGCATCTCAAGATTGCTTTGAGTCATTCACATTCCTCGCCAACGCAAATCGTCCCCAACAACACCCAACCATCACCCGCGCCGGGCACATCGTCGAGCACGGCGAAGCGCGCAATGTCCGGGTATGTGTACCATCCGGTATAAACACGATATTCCCCCGACGCATCATCCGGCAAACTCAGCGAGATCGCCTCCACCCACTGCGAATCGGCAGCTTGTTCGCCGAGCGTGCCATCTTCCTGTGTGACGAGATTGCCGTCGGCATCAACGACATGCACAAAACGGACATCGTTCATATCTCGCGCCGCCTCAAAGCCCCACCACAAATACACATCGATTGCCGCGTTGGCCTGCGAGACGAACGCATCGTTGAGCGTCAAACCCTTATCGAAGCGAATCGCGGCGGCAGTATCATCGGGCGCGTAATCGTCGATGATGAGGGTGTCGATTTGCACGCTGTTGCAACGCAGCGTTTCGTTGACGATGCGCGGGCACGGCGGATTGACAGCCAGCGTGACGGTGTGATAACCGGCATCGGCGAGGGGCAGCGCGACACGGATGTTGGTTGTGCCGTCGATTGCCCACGTATGCAGCGCTTCATCATCGAGCAGCAGCGTGACCTCGCGGTCATCAGCTTCGAGTTGACCGCTCAGCGTCGCCCATCCACTTCGCGGCGCATACAGATACGCATCGACCGATGTGCGGATTGCGTCGTCCGGCGTCCATGTCGTGAACTGCGGGGCGCTGTCGCCCGGCGGCGCTTCCCACATCGCAAGCGCATCATTCTCAAAGATCGGATCGCCGAGTTGTTCACGGGCAAAAGCATCGAGTAAACCGTCTTCGTCGTCCCATTCTTTGTGCAAAATGATGATGTCCACTCCGGCAGAGTCGAGCAGCGCGGGGTCGAGCGTCGCTTGCAAGAGCGTCAGCTTTGCGGGGTCAACCGGGGTGCGTCGGGTGACGTGCCCGGCGATGAGCGGTTGTTGATGCGCGGTTTGTAGATAAAGCGCGTCTTTATCGACGAGCAGATGTTGCCACGGCATATCGAAGACGGCGCGAATATCGTCGCGCTGCCGCAGGTCGTGTATCGCCTGCGGGATGACGGCGTTGTACGTCGGCATCGGCCAAAAGACTTGATACTCCCAAACGACGAAGGCCATCGCCAATATGAAGACAAGCCATCGAAGAACACCCCCTCTTTTTTGTTCAAACCATGCCCACACATACGACGCGCCATAGGCCGACATGATCGCGAGGGCGAGGGCAATCGTCAGGTTGAAGCGTCCCGGCGTGCGCATGACATTCAGCAGGGGGAAATTTTGTGCGACGGCCCACGGCAGCGCGATGAAACTCTCGAATTGCCCGGCGGTGAATGTCACCGGTTGGTCGAAGGCTTTCAACAACGGGCCGAGCGAGAAAATCCACACGACGATGAGCAAACCGAGCCACCATCGCGCCGCGCGTTCTTTCCACACGGCGATGATGACGAGGACAAAAGTGACGAGGCCGACATATCCCGCCGCTTCGGTGACATTGACGCCGAGCACGCGATGGGTATACGTCAATTGACCGAAAAGCGGATGTTGAAACGATGGCGTGACGAGACTGAGGACATCCGCGCTGAAGGTGACGATGCCGCCTTCTCGTAAGCGTTCGGGGAGGTTGACCTGCTGCGCGGCGACCGGTATCACGAAGATGAGCGCGGCGAGACCGCCGACAACCATCGCGCCCAACATACGACGTAATGCTTGCCATCGCCGATCTTTGAGCATCATCAACACGAACATCATCGATAGCGGCGCGACGAGGAAAAACAAATGCAGATTGCTGCCCCACACGCTGACGGTGAACATCGCCGCCGCCAACACAACCCATCTGCGTTCGCTCGACTCGCGCAGCCGCAGCAAGCCGTAGCTATAAAGTGGGAGCGGCCACATCACAAGAATGCCTTGATGCCCCGCGGCGAGTTGCCCCTGAAGCGTCGGCGCGGTCATGAAGATGAGTCCGGCGAGTAGAGACGGCCCGCGTTTGCCGCCGGTCAAGTACAAGGCGAGGACATACATCGCCCAGCCATTGAGCGCGACTCGCAGCACCGTCATCAAGTTGAAGGCGGCGGGCAACGGCATGATGTATGCGAACAGCCATGCCGGGAAGGATTGCAACGGGTTGCCCCACAACCACGCGCCGTTGAGTCCGTCGGGATAAGCGAGCAACGGCTGCTCGAAGAATAACGGCTCGCCATTGCGGAGCGCGTGCCCAATCCACCAAATATGTCGTGCCAACTCGGTTTGGTCGCCGAAGCGATGACCGACAAAATCGGTCGAGAAGACGCGCACAAGCGGCCATGTGATGATGAGCGTGACCGCGAGATACAACAAATAAACCGCGAGATGCGGCACGGCCCCACGATGGATGATGGCATGCTTCAATGTCGTTACTCGCAAAGCCAATCCTCAGCTTACGCTTCGATGACTTCAACATCCGCGTCGAGAATCTTCGCCAACCCAACTGCGCCGTCTTGCATGACGGCGTTGTGATTCCACGCGAAGACCGGGCGGGCGATGGGCGCGAGGATGTTCATCCACGTTTTTGTCGTGCGTACCCGCCACGTGTATTTGACCATTGTGTGCCCGTCGTCCGCCGTGAATTCCCAAAGACCGGTGCCGGTCAACTCGCCGAAAGCCTCGCCCTCAAGAATGTTCGGGCGCTCAATGCGGGTGACGCGCATATCAAAGGCGAGGGTATAGGGCAAGCGGGTTGTCCACTCATAGCGGCGTACACTGCCGAGTCCGTTCTCATCGCCCGCCTCAATTTCGGTCACCTTGGCGACACTCTGCCACCACTGCGGCCATTTGAGCGAATCATAAATCGCGTCCCATACATCTTCAATTGCTGCTTCGACACGCCATATTGTCACAAATTGATAATCAGCCATGCTGACCTCTCCTCAACGCACACTTTCCGATACGTCACATTCTACCGAAAATCGAGCGTCATCGCATCAAAGGCAGCGTGTCATTGTATCGACGACCGCAGCGAATGCACAGGCTGCACCGATTGTAGAGTCCGAAAAATAATTTGAAAAACCGCAAAGGCGCAAAGAACGCAAAGAGGTCACATCATTTTTTTAACACTTTTGAGATTCTACAGATGCTATGCTGCATCAGCCAATTTGCACAAGAATAGTCGGTCAAATTTGCACAGCGCTGCGAGACGGTGGTAGACTCGGCACATTGGAAAGATATAACTACTCAAGTTGAGTAGTTCCGAAAATCGTATCGGACATCGTTTCGAGGCCGTCTCGAAACACTTCTAAATTTGCCTGAGAGGAACAATTGATTATGCCTGCAATTCCGTCTGACCTTGAAATCGCACAAAGCGCAAACCTCGTCCACATCAACGACATCGCGGAGCAGATGGGTCTCGACCCGGACACCGACTTGATCCATTATGGCAAGCACATCGCCAAGATTAATCTGCATGTGTTGGAAAAGCTGAAAGACCGCCCCGACGCCAAATATGTCGATGTGACGGCCATCACACCGACACCACTCGGCGAAGGGAAATCGACGACGACGGTCGGACTAGGGCAGGCGATGAAGCACATCGGCAAGCGGGCCATTGTCGCCGTGCGACAGCCGTCGCAGGGGCCGACCTTCGGCATCAAAGGCGGGGCTGCCGGTGGCGGCTACAGTCAAATCGTGCCGATGGAAAATTTCAATCTGCATCTGACCGGCGACATCCACGCCATCACCGCCGCGCACAATCTCATCGCCGCGATGCTCGACGCGCACATTTATCATGGCAATGCGCTCAACATCGATATTCACAATATCCCGTGGCGGCGCGTCATCGACCTCAACGACCGAGCGCTGCGCAATATCATCATCGGTCTCGGCAAACGAGTCGATGGGGTGCCGCGTCAGACCGGATTCGACATCACCGTTGCGTCGGAGATTATGGCGATTTTGGCGCTGACGACGTCGCTGCACGACATGCGACAGCGTATCGGGCGCATGGTCGTCGCTTATGATAAAGACAAGAAACCGATCACGGCAGACGATTTGCAGGCCGGTGGCGCGGCGACGGTGTTGATGCGCGACGCCATCATGCCGAACTTGATGCAGACGCTAGAGAACACACCGGCGCTCGTTCATGCCGGGCCATTCGCCAATATCGCGCACGGCAATTCGTCGGTGCTTGCAGATATGATTGCCGTCAAATGCAGCGATTATGTCATCACCGAGTCGGGCTTCGGGGCAGATGTCGGCGCGGAGAAATTCTTCAACATCAAGTGCCGCGCGTCGGGTCTCAAGCCGAATGCGGCGGTGCTCGTCGTGACGATACGCGCCCTCAAAGCGCATACCGGCAAATATCGCATCATCGCCGGGAAGCCGCTCGACGAAGGCTTGACGACCGAGAATGTCGCCGATGTCGAAACGGGCGCGGCCAACATGATTCGCCATCTTGAGAATATGCGCAAGTTCGGCGTCAACCCGGTCGTCGCCATCAACATTTTCGACAACGACACGCAAAAAGAAATCGACGCGGTGAAAGAAATCGCCTTGGCGCACGGCGCGGTCGGCGTTTCTGAAGCGCGGCATTGGGCCGAAGGCGGCGCCGGCGCGGCGGAACTCGCTGAGATGGTCGTGCAGGCGTGCGACCAACCCAACGACTTCCAATTCCTCTACGATGTCGATTTGCCGATCAAAGACAAAATCGAGATCATCGCCAAAGAGATTTATCGCGCTGCCGATGTCGATTACACGCCGGAGGCCAACCGGCAAATTGCGAGCTTTGAAAACGACGGCTTTGGCAAGCTGCCGATTTGTATGGCGAAGACTCACTTGAGCTTCACGGCAGACCCGAAAATCAAAGGCGCGCCGGACGGCTTCACCCTGCCGGTGCGCGAGGTGCGGGCGTCGGTCGGCGCCGGCTTCATCTATCCGTTGTGTGGCGATATGCGCACGATGCCGGGCTTGTCGAAAACACCCGCCGCGCAAAATGTGGACATCGACGCAGACGGCAAGGTTGTCGGCTTGTTCTGATCGTATTGGGGACAGTTGGGGCAGATGAGTCGTATTTGCTGAAAGATTCAACGCAAAGGCACGGAAACACACAGGCGCAGAGAAAATCTCTGCGCCCTGTGCCCCCGCGATGCAACGTCCTTTCGCCCCGCTAGAAACGATAGCAGACCATCTATCGATTCGACGGCAGCGCTGATGGGTCGAAGCGGATGTCAATCGGTGTATTGTCGCAATTCCAGAACACTTCCGGGTCGAGGCCGCTTAGGTCACGCACATTCGAGACATCGGGCATATCGCCGTCAAGCGTGAAGACCGGGTCAACCGTCATCTCTTCCGGCGAGATGCGCCCGAACAAGCGCGTCATATAATCGAACTCGCGCGACAACTCGACGACAAGCGGGTCGCTCGGTCGCCAATTGATGAGGAAATCGGTCGTCGTCTGCGCGTATTCAGTGATGAAAGCGCGACCGTCGTATAGATCGACCGTTTGATCGACAAGACTGAGATAATTCGTCCCACCGAAGGTCGAGAAATCGCTGCGTAGATTGCGTTCATCGATTGTCGGGTGCGCGTAATTGAGCGGCACTGCTTGCGCATCGGCGAAAATCCACGTCAGCACACTCATATTAGGATTAGCCGCGACAGCCGTCAACCGAATCGGGATGACGGGATTCTCGGCGGCATACGTCATCTTGACCGGTTGAATATCTTGTACGCCGCTTTCGGGCTGCAATTTCATCGCCAGGAAAACTTGCCCCTCGTCGGTATAGACGCGCACGAGCGGTTCCATCTGCTCGGTGATGACGTAACTATTCGTGCGCAGCCATGTGATCAGCGCATTCGGGTCATCGCTGCGGACGACATCAAACGCGAATGGGCCGGCTGTCCCCTGCGCGAGCACTTCGACGCCTGCGTCATCGAATTCTGATTCGGCCGCTGCGCTGAGTGCCGTCATCGGGACCGGTATCGGCGCACATTCGGGCATCAACGGCGGGATGAACATCGGCTGCGTGAAGTTGCTCAACTCATCGAAACTCGCGATTTCGGCGACATCGACTTCGGGGACAGCAGGCAAGGGCACCACCCACGAAAAATCATGCGCCGAGCCGGTGTAATTAATTTGTACATACGCCGTAACGGTGTCATCATCATTGATGGTGAAGATAATCCGTTCGGCCTGTTGGTCAACCGGAATATTCTGACAGAACAAGCCACCACACGCGCCGACATACGGCACAATCAGCAACGTGAGCAACCCCAACAACATCATTATGGTGAAACGAAAGCGAAACATCATAGCTCCTCTCATCTGCTTAACATCAGCATAACACAAGGCGAATGCCCCGCGCCTTTAGATGAAGACGATGAATACTGTCAATAAGTTCCCAAGAGCCGCCGCGCAGGGCATTCGCGACCGGGCACGATGCGCGACAATAGCTAACAAATTCAAAATCGCATGACAAATGTGATGCCATGTTTACAGCATTTGCGTTACACTACCAGAAGATGAACAGTCCGTGTCGCGTAGGCGACCCATCAATGGGATAGAAAATATTTGAACCGCAGAGACACACAGATTTGCTCTGCGGTCGCTGCGATCCCTGCGTCTGTGCGTTAAAATCTAAGCGCTTGCGGCTTTGTGTTGAATCTTTTTGCTTTTTCTTGGCGCTCTTGCCGTTTTTGCGATTGAATATTTTTTATTCTCGAAGGGAGTGTTTCATGAGTCGTCATGCTCTTGATTTGATGTTACGATTGATGCCACGATGGGGTTTCCTTATCACAAGTGTTTTCCTCTTGTTGAGCGCGTCGGTCGCGCACGGGCAAGACACGATCACGTTGCTCGACGAAAATGATAAATTGCTCGTGTGGATCGGCGAAGGCCCAGAAGCCGGTCGGCATAATGTGTCCAATCCCGGGTCGCTCTTTTTGTTGGACAATCTCGGCAATATTCAGCCGCTCATCAATGTGCGGCCACAAACGCAGCGTGTTCACGCTTGTGGCGAAGGGGCGACTTCGCCGGATGGCCGCTACTTTGCGTTTTTCATGGGATTGGATGAAGGCGAATTATTTTTGATGCGCGATGCTGAGACGCCGGTTGTCGTGGACACGATCCAAGCGTTGGCGTGTGTCGGCAGCAATGCGTTTCAATATTCACCGGACGGCAGACGCTTTGCCTATATCGCTTATGAAGCAGGCGTGACACAAGATGAATTTGCCGACGGAATCTTGAAAATATTTGATCTTGAAACCATGACGCAGGAAATCGCCTTCGAGAATGTGACCGCCTTCGATATGAACAACGAGGGCGTCGCCAGCGTCATTTTCTTCACCAACACAGTCGGCGAGGCCGACGAAGCGGCAATTTCATGGTGGGACGGGACATCGCAGCGCGAGATTTCGACCTTATTCCCAGACAATGACAATTGCAAATTCACAAGCGCGGACATTATCATCGGGCAAAATGATTTCTTCTGGGTCGTCGTAGGGCATCGGTGTACCGTCGGTGACGCCCGAACGCATTGGCAATTGTATCAAATTGATGTCGCGTTGCGCGGCGTGACGCTCATCAGTTCGGCGGTGCAGGGCGGTGTTTTCGCCACCTTCGCGCGCACCAACAATCTCTTCTTCTCGCCCAATATGGATACGTTGTTCTTCACCGTGCCCGACGGTGCGACAGCCAATACAACCGGGATTATGGCGCTCAATCTGGCCGACAATACGCTGTCGATGCCGATTGAACGACAGGTCGTCATGCCAACGTATTCGGGGATGGACAACAGCCCGCCGCATTTTTCCCCGGATGGCCGGTGGATGGCGATGGTGGTGACGACGCCCAACAACGACAACACCTTGACGGTACTCGACCTGACCAATCCGTCGCTGCCTCCGATTACTTTTGCGGCGCGTAGACGCGGCGAAGTCATCTCGCATCTCGCATTCACCAGCGATAGTCAGCGGCTGATCTTCGTCGCGGGGGAAACCGATGCGGGGGACAATTCGCTGTTCGCGCTCGACCTCGACACAGGGTCTGAGTTTCGTGTGCGGCGCGGTCGTTTCGCGCCCGGCATGATTGTCTCGCCGGACGGCACACGAGCGGCGCTTTCAAATTGGCAAATTATCGAAGACTCGAACGAGCCACCTTTCCAAAATTTCACCGTGCAAGAAATCGAAACCAGCGTCCAAAACACCCTCTTCATCGGCGCCCAAATCGTCGACAACAAGGTGACCAATCAAACATTCATCTTCCCGCTATCGTGGCGGCGTAGTGGGTAACCGGCACATCGACATGATGACAAAGCCTCGCACAACGCGGGGCAATTTTGTGCCTCAGGGATTCACAGAGCAACATCATTCAAGCGCCAAGATCGCCAAGCATAACGCGGTCATCGGCAGAACGATTGCTCTGCGACTTCGTTGGGGCACAGCTTGCTATGCCTTCGTTTTTCATGAGGCGAGATGAAAATGTTTGCACCGCAGAGACACGACGGATACAGAGATGTGCGCTATAAGGCAGGGCACACGATCATCAGGTATCGACATTCGGCAGCGCTTCGACGAGATGTTGCGGGTCATGAAGTTGAACAACCCGTTGCAAATCATCGGCCAGTCGAGTCAGATTAGCCGAGACGGTTTCCATTGTGCGCGAGCTGGTGACATTATCATTGGCAATGCGTTCGATGCGTTCCATATTGATGGTGATTTCTTCAAGATGCCTGATTTGCTGGCGAATAGTTTCGTGTATCGATTGCATACCGAGATTGGACATCGCCACATTTTCAACCAAGTGACCCATAATCGCATTGGCTTCTTGCACGAGCGAGACCCCGGTGTCTACGCCTTCGATGCCGGTTTGTGTCGCGGCAATCGATTCGCGTATCGCCGCTTGAATTTGTTCGAGGATCGTCTGCACCTGCGCGGCGGCCTGTGTCGATTGTTGCGACAAGCTGCGCACTTCATTCGCCACGACCGCGAATCCCCGCCCATGAGCACCGGCGCGCGCCGCCTCTATCGACGCATTCAGCGCGAGCAGATTCGATTGTGTGGCGATTTCGCTGACGGAGTTGATGATCTCGTCAATTCGTTGCGTCAACTCGGCGAGGGCGATAATTGTCTCGGCGATGGTCGAGACCTGTGTCCGAATCGCGTTGATGCCTTCAATCGCTTTTTGTAACGCGCTCTGCCCTTCGTCGGAAAGCCGCTCATTTTCTTTGATGCGCGGGGTGATATTGCGCGATTGGTCTTGCATACGGTCAGAAAGAATCTGAAAATCTTCGAGAATCGTATTCGCGGCGCGGACAACCTCGGCTTGTTCGCTTGCACCGCTGGTTTGTTGTTGTGCAACATCGGTGATGGCTTGCGCTGCCCGCACGAGTCCGTCCGCTGTGGCGTGAAGTTGCATCGTCAACACGTCCATATCAAACGGCGAAGCGTCGTCAGTCGAAGATACAGTCTGATTGACGGCGACCTCCGGCAAAATCAAAAGCGCAGCCAATTGCCCCACACCCATCGCGCCGAGTGTGAGTATGGCAGACTCCAGCGCGACATCATTCGACAATGCGCCGATGACACCCGCCCCAACCGGCAACAGCGCGCCCCGCAGCGCCGTCTGTGCCGGGACGACGCGCATCGTCAACATTGTGACGATGACCGCCAACATCCCGGCGGCCATCCACCACAAAGGATAGGCCGTCAAAATCAGCAAGGCAACAGCCACGATGACGCTCAACAACAACGGCCACACACGCAGCAGAAAACCGGTCTTACTGATGAGCAACCCGAGCAAGCCGACGGCGATCAGCGCGACGGTCAGCAGTAATTTTTCGGTCGCGGGGGTGTTCAAGTAAACGATGAGCAAAACCATGCCGCTAGCAACCGCCGTCATGCTGAGGCCGTCGGTCGGGTGTTTGGCGAGTTTTTGCTGTGCATATTCACGCAAACGTTCAAGCATATCAACCAAACTCACATTGAATAAGCAAGATGACTGCATTGTAACATCACTGGCAATTTTTTGCTGTGCGCCATCGGTCTTCATTCGTTTCATTAGACCCTGTTGACATTTGCGCTTTGATGCAAAATAGGGGGTAAGCGTTAGGGTTTAGCTTGCGAAACCGTTATGAGAATTGACAAGCAAAATCGGTAATAAATACAATATAGGATTTACGCAAAATAGGCTCGAAGTGACGCAGTTGAAAACTTGACGGGATCATAAGGG
>RFIA01000281.1 GCA_003695675.1 Chloroflexota bacterium | reverse complement strand
GGTGTGTGACGTGGTATGCGTAGGGGCGACCTGCCGGGTCGCCCCTACAATGGCGCGTGTAGATGAGAATGCGGATTGCCATTGCGGCGCCCCACAATCGTGCGCGCGTGCGATTGCCGCCGCGGGCGGCGATGTGTCATGATGGGGTGTGTGACGTGGTATGCGTAGGGGCGACCTGCCGGGTCGCCCCTACAATGGCGCGTGTAGATGAGAATGCGGATTGCCACTGCGGCGCCCCACAATCGTGCGCGTGTGCGATTGCCGCCGCGGGCGGCGATGTGTCATGATGGGGTGTGTGACGTGGTATGCGTAGGGGCGACCTACCGGGTCGTCCCTACGCTTGTTGGCGCGGCTGCAAGATCATCGGCAGGCCGTTTTTCGGTCGCAATGTGACCAGCGCTTCTGGTTCAATCGTAACGCCGTCGGGCAAACACAGACGATAGCGCTGCGCAATCGTCGCGAGGATGAGCTGGGCTTCCATCATCGCGAAGCTGTTGCCGATGCAGATGCGCGGCCCACCCCCAAATGGCAGATAAGCGCGTTTGTTGATGTTGGCTTCATGTTCAGGGGCGAAGCGCTCTGGCACGAAATCGTCCGGGTCGTCCCACCAACGCGGGTCGCGGTGCATCGCGTAGGTGATGACGCTGAGATTGCAACCGGACGGGATGCGATAGCCGCCGACTTCAATTGGCGCGATGGTTTGCCGCCCGAAACTCCACGCCGGGGGATAGAGACGCATCGCCTCTTTGATGACCATCTCGGTATATGGCAAGCGCTTCAAATCGTCGAGAGTCGGCGGTTGGCCTTTGAGTGTCGCATCAATTTCTGCATGGAGTTTGGCTTCGACAGCCGGATTTTGTGCCAACAAGTACCACGTCCAATTGAGCGCGTTGGCTGTCGTTTCATGCCCGGCGATGAACAGAGTCACAGCTTCGTCGCGCACTTGTTTGTCGGTCATGCCCGTATCGTCATCGTCGGAGGCCATCAACAACATCGAGAGCAAATCGCCACGATCTTCTTGCGCGGCGCGGCGCTCACGAATCATGCCATAAATAATCGCGTCAATTTCTCGCAAAGCACGCCGTTGGCGCAAATGTTTTGGAGTCGGCAACCAATGCGGGAAAATATCGACATCGTTCATCATCCGTTGAAAAATCGTCATGGCTTCATTGACGACCATCGCATCGCCGGACGCATCGGTATCGAACAACGTCCGGGCGACAATCATCAACGTCAGGCGCATCATCTCGTGGTCAACATCGAGACGGCGCTTACCGTCCCATTCGTCGAGCACTTGCCGCGTGTAATCGACCATCGTTTGGCCGTAAGCGGCGATGCGTTGTGTATGAAATGCCGGTTGCATGAGACGCCGTTGCCGTCGCCAAAATTCGCCGTCGCTGACGAGCAGCCCGTTGCCGAGAAAATAGGCCAGCCCGCGCGTGGGATGCTTATAATTTTGTGTCTTGTGCAATTTGGCCGCATGAGTCACGGTGACAGCATGAGCATCGTCGGGATGACGCAGCACATAGCCATGAAAATCATCCCCGATTTGAAAATGTACGATGTCCCCATACGTTGCAAACCACTGACTCAGCACGCTTATCATATCGCCGCGGATTTGACGGACGAAACGAATTTGGGATACTGGATTCTTCCGGACTTTCGGCAAACTCGGAGGATGGTGTTGTTGCATTCGGTTATCACCTGTCCATCATTTACGACATTACATTCATTGTACCAGCATTATGATAAGATACGTGGCGCAATTGTTCAGCGTTTTTCATACTTTGCGCAGATGTTTGCGAGAGCCGTCGCAAAGCACGATGATAACGGTCATCGGTCATGATAACCGACGAGGATTGCTCAAGACGGGCTTTTGCCGCCTGCAAGCGTTGTGTCGAAATCGGACTCGTGTTCACGACTATGCTCATTCGCTCATCATCTGTTGTGCGGGGCGGGCTTCAATCGTATGAAAGACGCCGAAGAAACCGCGCTTTGCCGACACAATCTCCAGCCCAGCCGCACGAACAATTTCTTGTGGTTCTTGATTCCAACGGCAACCGACACTTGCAAAGTGCTGCTGTGCGTGCCGGTCTTGATAGCGTGCGAACCAATCCAACGAACTGCGTCCGTGTTCCATGAGCAGAATCCGTCCGTCAGGTTTGCAGACACGAGCCATCTCTTGCAAGGCGGCAATCGGGTCGGGGAAAGTACACGTTGCCAATGTGCTCACGACAGTGTCAAAGTGGGCGTCAGGAAATTCAAGCGACTCGGCGTCCATACGACGAATATCAATCGCAGCGAGTTGCAATTCAGCCGCACGTTGTTGTGCGAGTTCGAGCATACCCTCGCTCAAATCAACGGCGACAATCGATTGGACATGTTTGAGAGCGGAGAAATTTTCGCCACTGCCACACGCGACCTCCAACACATGACCGGTGGCGCGTTTCATCAGGCGTCTGCGTCGCCAATATGAACCGAAGAATAATTCTTCGAGCCATTGCAGACGTTTATAAAGCCACACACGCTTGCTGAAATTGCTCGCTAGCGTGTCGTACTTTCCGGCCAATGTATCTTTTTCCAACACCGGGTAATGATGGTGGTGCTGATGATTGATGGTATCCATGATTGACGGCCTTTCTCGTTAGAGTTATGATATACGATGTGTCATAATTTACACACCATATCATATTGAGTTTGCACATTACGTCAATTAGCAAGTGGATTGATCTATAACATAACGGACAGATGTCAATAAAGAGGCGGGAACATGACAAAAGTAGATCGCAGAATCAAACGCACGCAACGGCTTCTCGGCGATTCGCTCATCGCATTGATGCTGGAAAAAGGTTACGAAAATGTCACGATTAAGGACATTACTGAACATGCCGATGTCGCCTATGTGACCTTCTTCCGCCATTACAAAGACAAAGACGAATTGCTCACGGCGCGCTTGAATGAACTCATCACAGAACTAGCCGAACGCATTAACGAACTTGCGCAAGCCGAAATAGGCGAAGCGGCGATACAAATCGCCTTTGAACATGCGCGGGACAATCAGCAATTGTATCGGGTGCTGTTCAGCAGTCCCGGCACTGTGCGTGTACGGGAGGAACTCAAGACCATTTATGCCGAACGCCTGATTCAAACCTGCGCCCCACGCGCACCCGAAGGGAGTGTTATTCCATTTGAAATTGCCGCCAATCACATCGCAGCGGCGACATTTGAATTGATACATTGGTGGTTGAAACACGACATGCCCTACTCGACACAAAAAATGGGGCGCATTTATCTTGAGTTGGTCGAGCGGGCAACATGGCAAGCATTGCAAATTACGGAGACCGAGCCTTACTCGGAATCATAATTCGGCTACAATAGAGTCACTCGCCATATCAAAAAAAGGGAGACAAACCATGCTCCGTATCTACGCATTGATTCTGCTTGGCGTCGTGATGTTGACCGGGTGTTCACTTTCGACCGAGACGACCGGCTCACAAACCGACGCGACAGCCGCGCAACAATTCCTGCCGAATCTAGCGGGTTACACACAAACCGAAGCGACGAATGTCACCGATGCGCTCGCCGCAGTCGGTTCTGGCGGTGCGCTTATCTCCGGCAATGCGGCGCTTGCGCTGCTCATCAATCGGCTCGATGCGATGGCGAATTGTTACAACGAAATCGGCGCCGTCGCCGCGCGGGTCTACACACAAGTCAATCTCGAAGACATCATCGAAAACGAAATCCCCGAAATCGGAGTCGTTGCCGTCATCAACCGCAATCGCGTGGCCGACAATCTCCTCGCCTGTGCGGTGCAGTCAAGCGGCGCGGCGGCATTCTCAGCCCAATCCGCCGAGCCGTGCAGCGCATCGGGTTCGTTCGAGGTCAACGGCGAAACCATCGATTACATTTACGGCGCGACACAAACGAGCCTGTGCGATAAATTTGCGCAGTCGTTTGCCGGGCGCTAAAATCAACGCGCATTACTTTAGAAAGGCGTGTGACGTGTTGGCAAATCGCGTATTGAGCATCATCCAAAAATACAATACCGCGCTGGCGATATTTATCCCACTCATCGTGGCGGCGCTTGGCTTCGTCGGCAGTGTCGTCAACCAACGCAACGAGGCGAGAAATGCGTTGCAATTACAAGCGGCGGAAATCGTCGCCGATGCGGAAACATTCGCCGGTCTTCGTGAGCGAATCTTGTTGCTCGATTTTTTCATCGACGATGATGTCGTTTCTTTTTCCGACGAAGAATTCTCTGCGTTGGTAGCAGAGTTAACGGCTGCGAGGGAAGAATTCTCGACGGAAGTCACACCCGGTGCAGCGATTCCCGCCGATGCGCAGGTCATTCAAGGCAGTGGCGGAGAAGATCGCATCTTGACAGAGATTCTCTTCTCGGCAGAGGGGGAAGCAATCGTCTGTGAGGATATTGCCCCGGGAAATTTTGAGACGGCTTCGGATATTTCTCGTACATATCAGGCGCTGAACGATGTTTGGGCGGGGGCGACAGCCACCCTCGAGGAACTCGCGGCGGAACTCAGCGAAGAAGAGTTGAAAACGGCCTTCATCGGTTTGTACGCGGCTTTGTGTCAGGGGGGGATATGAGGTCATTGCGCATTGCTTTCATCGCCTTGATGCTGACAATTATCGGAACACAAATCACCTTCGGGCAAAGTTTGCCGCCGGAAGTCGCCGAAACCGTACAAACATCGGTCGTGCGAATCAAAAGTGTCAGCAATGATGACCGTATCCCCAACCGTGTGGCGACGGGCTTCATCTGGCCGGAAGCAAATTTTGTCGTCACCGCATTTCATGTGGTCGCCGGGGCGGACACGATCCTCGTTGAACAACGCGACGACACGATTCGGGTACGTAATGCGCAAGTTGTCAGCGTGCTGCTTGAGCAAGATTTGGCGCTTCTCGAACTCGACGACCCCTTCCCGTCTGAGCCGTTAAATGTCCACGCCGATTCTGTGTTGACCGATGATATGCTGTGGGTCGTCGGTTATCCGCTCAATCTGCTCTTTCCACGTTCGCGACGGCTGCATCAAAGCGCGATTGCCGCCACCGAATTGCAGGCGAATTTGAATCCCGACAGTCGTCAACAAATTCGCGAGTTGGGTTATCCGGCGTTAGACATCGAGGTGCTGCCACTCGAAGGCAATTTGCTGCCCGGCGATTCGGGCGCGCCGATTATCAATGCGGACGGCGAGGTCGTCGGTATCGGCAGCGGCGGCTTAGAACTCGGCACGGTTGGTTTGGGCTGGGCGATCCCGGCGCGGTATCTCGCTACCCTACGGGAGAGTCTTTCGGATGAGCCTATTGTCAGCGCTGTTGAAGTCCAAACCATCGGCAGATTGTATTTCGCGCAACCGGCTTCAGAACTTGTCGAAGAAGCATTCACAGCAGCAGGCATTCAATTACCCGAACGCTTGGTGATCTTTCGGAATGCTGATTTATTCATCATTCACATACCCGAAGATTCGCCCTCGAATATCACACTAGAAGGGTTGCAATTACAAGTCGATGCGGAATTAGGTGTCCCACACGACCAATTGTTGAGCGATTATCAATCCCTGTCTGCCGATGCGCTGCGTCATTTGCAAGCGCCATCATGCCTCATCTTCCGACGAGGTGGTACGCGCCCACCCATTCCCGATGAATGTGGACAACAGAATACGATTGCTATCATAGATTTGGTCGATCAAAATGTCTTTTGGCACGACAACAATTTCGTCAGAGACTTTACGGTACAAGTCGTGTCGCCAAATGGCATCAGCGGTTCGTGTGGCGCCAACATACCCCGCTGCGATATTAATCTCAGTCTCTCATCGGGTGGCGCACAACCATCGATACCGACTGAAACGGTGGATACACCACGACCAACCGAAGCCCCCACCACTATCGCAGCGCCCCCCGCTTCTGAAATAACCATCATCCGTACAGAGAACGATCTGTTCATTCTCGTCGATGGTGGCGACCGTCCTGTTTCGCTGAGCACACTCGTCTTTCAAACGACTGGAGAAAGCGAGATACCGTTCAGTAGATATTCTAGTTTTGCGCAACGCATCGCAAATATCACCGAACCGGTCTGTTTTTGGTTGAAGGGCGAAGGGTCAACGACTCCGCTGCCGCTTGAATGCGACCCCGCTTCGCTTGAAATACAGGAACTCAATGATACAAATATTTTCTGGCACGACGACGTGTCCAATCAAGATTTCACCTTCGGGGTTTCCATCGCAGGGGGCACAACGAAATTCTGTGGGGCGGGCAATACGCGCTGTGACATCGATTTCTCGTCCTGATGGAGAGATGCAACCGCCAAGCCTCTCGTTTTTCGCACTCACCCCTCCCGCGCGTAGACACTGCGGTTTCCGCGCGTAGACACTGCGGTTTCCGCGCGTAGACACTGCGGTTCAATATCGTTTTATTTTCAAGGTGGTGTTACAATTTTAATGTGTGTTTAGATTAGCACGACGATGCTTTGCAATTGGTATTGATGCTGCCATAGCTCAGGGGATAGAGCGGGAACCTCCTAAGTTCCGTCAGCCCAGGTTCGATTCCTGGTGGCAGCGTATCCGTCTTTACCGAATGAATTTATGGGTCAAATTAAAAATATTGAATAGATTAGGGAGTAGCCCGATGACTGCTTACGATTGGTTGAACAAAGAGGAATATCCATTCGAGGCGCATTATCTTCCGTTGGATGCTGGTCGTATGCATTATGTCGATGAAGGCGTCGGGCGTCCCATCGTCATGGCACACGGCAATCCGACGTGGTCGTTTATGTATCGCCATCTCATCAAAGGCTTGTCGGACACGCATCGCTGTGTCGCCGTCGATTATCTCGGTTTTGGTCTCTCGGACAAGCCGTACAATTGGACGTATCGCCCCGAAGACCACGCCAACAATCTGCGTGCCCTCATCGACTCGCTTGAACTCAAAGACATCACCTTCGTGATTCACGATTGGGGCGGGCCGATTGGGATGTGGTACGCCGTCAACAATCCCGACAACATCCACAGCTTGATTGTGTTCAACACATTTATGTGGCCGGTAGAGCCGCGCTTGATGGTGCGCTTATTCAGCGGGATTCTCGGCGGGCCGATTGGACGTTACTTCATCGAAAAGCACAATTTCTTCGCCGGTCGCTTGATGAAATTCGCCGCGCACGACAAAGCAAAATTCGCCCGCGTCCACGACCATTACACACAGCCGCTTGCGACCCCACAAGACCGCAAAGGGTCGTGGGTCTTCCCGCGTGAAATCCTCGGTTCGCGACAATGGTTGGAGCAAATTTGGGACAAGCGCGACGCCATCGCGGACAAGCCGGCTCTCTTCTTGTGGGGCATGGAAGACCGCGCCTTTCGAGAGGACGACCTCAACCGGTGGACAGCGCTCATCAAAGATCACACGGTTCACAAACTCGACGCTTCGCATTATGTCGCCGAAGATATGGGCGAAGCCTTGCTGCCCTACATCCGCGACTTTCTCACGGCACACGAATCGTAGCGATCAAACCGCCAAGATACCAAGAGAGAAACGCTCATGCCGCGCTGCCATAAGGGGATGAAAATGAGCAGAGCGTGCTCCTTGCGCATCAAGTTAAGGATGAATGCTTCCCAACCTCACTCCCCGGTCCCCTCTCCGCCAAGATAAAGTATAGGGGCACAACACGTTGTGCCCCTACGAAAAACACACCTGTCTCGTTGAACTGGGTAAGGCCTAATGAGAATTGACAAGCAAAATCGGTAATAAATACAATATAGGATTTACGCAAAATAGGCTCGAAGTGACGCAGTTGAAAACTTGACGGGATCATAAGGG
>RFIA01000280.1 GCA_003695675.1 Chloroflexota bacterium | reverse complement strand
GTCGTATGCTAACCATCAGATGGCCTCCGTGGTTGGTTTGGCTTTCACCTTAACTATGCCACGTTTGCCATCTTTTTGCCTTATCCGTACTGTATTGGGATTTAGACGTGGGGTTTAGATGTCTATCGCACAGCACATCGTCACGCGAATTTGTCGGGATACACGTCGCGGGCGAGCGCCTCTTCTTGGGCGACGAGATCGCGAATCGCATCCAAGCCGGCCTTCCAAAATTCATGGTCGGTCAGGTCAACGCCGACTTTTTCGAGAATGCGATGTGGCCAATCGGAACCGCCCGCTTCGAGCACTGCAAGATATTGCGGGACGAAGTCTGCGCCGCGTTCTTTATAAATATTGAAGAGCGCGAGCACGAGCAACTCGCCGAAGGCATACGCATACACATAACCCGGCGTGTGCAAAAAGTGCGGCACATAGCTCCACCACAACCCGTAATTCTCGCCGAGTTTGACGCTGTCGCCGAACATCGCCCGTTGGCTTTGCATCCACAATGCGTTGATGCGTTCGTCTGTCAATTCGCCTTCTTCACGCCGCGCGGTGTGCAACAAATCCTCGAAACGATTCATCGACACCTGCCGGAAGACGGTGGCGAATGTGTCTTCAACTTTGTGGACGAGCATCGACAGCCGGGCCTCGGCATCCGGTTCTTTTTGCATCATATCGCTGAAGACGAGCATCTCACCGAATGTCGAGGCCATCTCCGCCGTCGTCAACGGCGTACTCGAATTGATGAGACCCTGCGCCTGCGCCGCGAGATATTGATGCACACCGTGACCGAGTTCGTGCGCGAGGGTCATCACATCGCGGGCTTGCCCGGTGTAATTCAACAGAATGAACGGATGCGCCGACGGCACCGTCCCCGCCGAGAATGCGCCGCCGCGTTTGCCCGGTCGCAGCGCCGCGTGAATCCAATTCTCGTCGAAGAAGCGTTGGGCAATATCCGCCATTTGTGGCGAAAAGGCACGATACGCATTCTGGACAATCTCACGCGCTTCGTCCCACGAATAGGTGCGGTCACTATCTTTGACCGGCAGCGGCGCGTAGCGGTCATATTCGGTCAATTCGTCATAACCGAGCAAGGCGCGTTTGAGATGATAATGTCGGGCGACAATATCATAATTTGAGGTCACGGATTCGATGAGCGCTTCGACCACGGCGTCATCCACTTTGTTCGACAAATTGCGCGACGACACCCACGACGGGTAGCCGCGTAACCGGTCGTCGGATGCTTTGTCCGCCGCGAGCACATTGAAGATGTAGGTTACCCCCATCATCTGCTTGCGCAGACCGTCGGTGAAGACTTGGCTTGCTGTGCGCCGAACATCGCGGTCGGGGTCATATAATTTGGCGAGGATTTCAGATTGCGTCAGCGATTCGCCCTCATACTCATAACGCGCCGCGCCCATCAATTGTGTGAAGAAGCGCGTCCACGCATTGCGCCCGGTGACGGCCTTTTCGACGAGCAGCTTTTCTTCCGCCTCGCTCAATTGATACGGCTTGTAACGACGTTCGGCTTCGAGATAATGGCGGTACTTACTCAGCGCCGGGTCGTCGAGTAATTGCTCGGCAACAGCGTCATCCACTTCGTTCCATTCGAGTTCAAAGAAGAGCAATTGCTGCGAAATGTGTGCATAATACTCAGTCACTTTTTGGACGAGTGCTCCGTATTGCGGATTGTTGGTGTCCTCGCTGAAGAGCAATTGCGCGAATGCCCCGATGCGACCGAGTCGGTCGTACAACGCTTCGACAGCCGCAATCGCCGCGAATAATTCGTCGGCGGTCAGTTCGGCGACTCGCCCGCGATACTGCGCGACATAGGCTTGTACATCGGCTGCAATCGCGTCCATATCGGCTTGAATCGCGGCGTCATCGACACCCGAATACAATACAGATAAATCCCAGACGACCGTTTCCGCACCCGTTTTCTGTTCTGTTGCTGTTTCCACCATTATGATTGCCTATCCTTGTCTGTTGTAGAGTCCGAAAAATAATTTGGAAAACCGCAAAGGTGTCATAAAGATGTACGATGATGAACAAATTGCCTGTTTTCCCTAGGGGCGCAGCACGCTGGTACAGGTAATCGCGTGGAGTCAGCAATTACGTCCAAACCCCACCCCTGTATCCCCTCCCCGTACACGGGGAGGGGACTTGTACGGCGACCGTTTCGCCTTTTCTCCCCCTCTCCACATGTGGAGAGGGTGCCGGGGGGTGAGGTTTTGGTTGAAAACAGTCTCCACGCTATCTTGCGTCGCTACCCGTAGCCTACGTGTCCCCATTTTCTGATGAGTCGCGCTTTTCTTGGCGCTCTTGGTGTCTTGGCGGTTCAAATCGTTTTCCAAATACTTTTGAGAGTTGACATTGGCGTCTTTGCGGTTCAATAGCTTTTCACGCAAGCCGCATCGTGACCCGTTAAGTACACACAAGCACCCATCGTAGCCGATAATCCGCCCGCTTTCAACAGTCCTCAATGGTTGTCATCGCCCGCTTTGTACGACACATTGCACAAAGTTATGTTTATCTGGCAACATTCAACAGTATGATGAAGTAAGACGCATCTCGAAATTATCCTGCCTTTATATTCATCATGAGGAGGTCATGGTGACATCGAAAATTGTCACGATAGAACGACACATTCTGGAACAGCAGCAGCAGTTCCCCCATGCAAGCGGCGCATTCACCGGCTTGATGTACGATATTGCGCTGGCAGCAAAAATCATTTCGCAAGAAGTCAACCGGGCCGGGTTGGAAGACATCCTCGGCGAAACCAACGAACACAATATTTATGGCGAACGGCAGCAAAAATTGGATCTATTCGCCGACGACATCATCTTTCGCATCAACGATCACACCGGGCGTTTGTGCGTCATCGCATCGGAAGAAAATGACGACATCGTGCCGATTCCCGATCAGTTCCCGACCGGCAATTATGTTTTGTTGTACGACCCGTTGGACGGTTCGTCGAATATCGATGTGAATGTCTCTATCGGGACGATTTTCGCCGTTCACCGGCGCATCTCCGGCCAAGATCGCGGCACACTCAAAGACGTCTTGCAACCGGCGAGTCAACTCGCGGCAGCCGGTTATGTCATTTATGGTTCAAGCACGATGATGGTCTACAGCACCGGTCAGGGAGTGCATGGCTTCACACTAGACCCGCGCGTCGGCGAATTTTTGCTCAGCCACCCAAACATTCGCATCCCGGACAAGCCAATGTATTACAGCGCCAATCAAGGCTACGAAAAGTATTGGACAGAGGGCATCAAGCAATATGTCGCTTGGTTGCAGGGCATCCACAAAGACAGCATCTATAGCCTGTCGAATCGCTATATCGGCTCACTCGTGGCGGACTTCCACCGCAATTTGTTGCGCGGCGGGGTCTTCATCTATCCGGGTGATTTGCGCGAACCGGACAAGCCGTATGGCAAAATGCGCTTGATGTTCGAGGCGCAGGCGATGGCCTTCCTCGTTGAGCAAGCGGGGGGCTATGCTTCCGACGGCGTCGGCAGTATCTTGAGTATTCAACCACACGATTTGCATCAACGGGTGCCGTTGATTATCGGCAGTCGTGACCTCGTACAAAAGGCGGAATACTTCATTCGTCAAACCGATGCGGAATGGATCGAGGCTTACACCGCCTATCGCGAACGCCGCCCCGCCGATCTATGAACGCCACGAACTGTTGACAGCCCCGCAACCCATGTTATAATCCCCGCGCGTAAGCGAGTATGAAAGCAAGGACAAACAACAACAATGCCCCCGAATTTTTGCGGGGGTGTTTTGCTGAATGCTGGAGGAATGATTCGATGCGAAAATTTGGTTTAATCTTCCTGACGATGCTCATCGTTGTGCTGAGTGTCGTACCGGTCGCCGCACAAGATGATGGCGGCAACCCCAACCCCAACTTGTTGCAAGACCCTAGCTTTGAAAGCGCCTTCACCGGACGTGGCCGCCCCGATTTGAATCTGCCCGCCGGGTGGAACATTTTCATCGCGACGACGCCGCGCAACGAAGTCTGGCAAAATCTTGAGCCGGTCGCCTTCCCCCACACCACACAACCCGAAATTCAAGATGGCAACCAATCGTTGAATATCAACAGAGGCTTCGCCACATTCACGGTTGCCGTCTACCAACAAGTCAGCGTGCCCGAAGGCGCATCGGTGCGTGGCCGGGCGTGGGCATGGTTGCAAACGTGCGATATTCCGGACAATGCGGACACATGCGATTCGTCGCCAGAATTCAACGCCTTCACCCGCGTCGGCATCGACCCGAACGGCGGCACAAATCCCAACGATGCCGATGTCGTTTGGTCGGAACAAATTGCGCCGCACAATCAATGGGGGCGGATGCGCGTTGACGCAACCGCGACCGCCGGTACGGTGACGCTGTTCTTGTTCGCGACTCAGCAATGGCCCGCCGAGTTGAACAATGTGTGGTGGGACAATGCGCTGCTGCGCTTGAACGATGGTGAAGGGGGCGGCGGTAATGAAGTCGTCGAACCACCGGCGTTTGTGCCTTTCGTCACGGCGCAGGGTCCTGCCGAAGATGGTTCGATTGTGCATGTTGTGCAACCGGGCGACACCATCGATAGTATCGCCGTGGCCTATGGGGTGACGCGCGACGACATTCTCGCGCTCAACGACATCGCCGACGCGCGTTTCATTTTCGTCGGCCAAGAATTGACGATTCGCGAAGCCCAAACGAACATCCCCGCACCGGTTGAAGAACAACCTGCGCCACCTCAAGGGCAACAGCAGCAAGTGCAACCCTCGCCCCCGCTTGCCACAGCGCCCGAAGGCCTGAATGCAGCAATCGCCCGACAAGCGCTCGATATGTTCAACGGCGTCGGGCAAGAAGCTGTCGGGCAACTGTTCGCGCCGACATTCGAGTGGCACGGTTCACGCGATGGTACGGGCACGGCGGGGTCGTTCACGGTGTTGGCGCCCGATGGATGGCTCGAAGGCGTCGTCAACCCGGTGCGGCAAGTTTTCCCCGATCTCGTGTTCACGATTGACAATGTGGTCGAAGAAAACAATTACGTCACGGTGCAATACACGGCAGTCGGCACATTCACCAACGATTGGCCGAGTGGGTTGAATTCTGTGCGGCAGACGATCCCGGCAAATGGCGAACAATTTGCGTTGGACGGCATTTTCCAATTCCGCATCGATAACGGGCAAATCACATCGGCGTGGCATTATTGGGGTTGGTTGTGGTTCAACTTCTTCACACAAGGTACGAATCTGTAAGCGCAATTTGAAGGCAAGATGCCGCCAGAGACTGAAGTCTCCGGCTACCGGGCAAGACAAGTACCCTGAAGGGCACTAGGGGCACAAAAACCACCAAGTTGTCTAAAATTGCCCTCCAACAGCCTGCTGAAGCAGGCTTGGTATTCCGGTAGCCGGATGGCTTTTAGCCTCTGGCGGCACACAGCGCTTGAGCCATCATTGAGCCATAGTTAATTACCTACCCTTGTAAAAGGCCGGGGGGTGAGGTTGGAAAGCATTAACCCTTAACGTGATGCGCAAGACGCATGTCTCGCCCCTAAGATGT
>RFIA01000279.1 GCA_003695675.1 Chloroflexota bacterium | reverse complement strand
GCTCCCTAAGTGCTGCTTCTATCCCATCAGCTGAAGAGTTGTTTCTAAAAATAACTGCAATATCTTGATGATTTGTATTTGAATCTATTCAAGTAATCCGAGTAATAAGACATGTTGATCAAAAATTTGCTGAATTTAACCACCGATGCGTTCATTATTGTCCGAGAAGACCAAATCATTGAAACGGCAAATAACGCGGCACTCGAATTTTTAGGGTATCAAGAAAACGACCTCGTTGGCCAAAATATCAACTGGTTATTCGACGACCCAAACAACGGCAAAGTTCCCACGAGCGAAAATCATAATATGACGGGCAGCATCCGTGTCGCCGATGGCCGGCGTATCTCTGTGACTTATTCGAGCACGTCAATACCCGGTCAAAATGGCGATGGGCACAAGATTGCGTATGTTATTCGTGATTCGAATGGTCATAATGGTCATTCGGAAAACATCACATCAATAGGCTCGGACACAACCGCGCCCCCCCCCCGCAAAAAAAAGCGCACCGGTTTATTCGGGGGCATCCCGCAAAATGGTAATGGCAACCAAACCACAACAAAACAGATCGATGCCCGTTATCGTTGGTTGTTTGAGCAAAGCCCCGTGATGATGCACCGCGTCGATGCGGAGGGTAAGGTTGTCGAGGTCAATGAACAATGGCTGCAAAATTTGGGATATGAGCGCCACGAAGCGCTTGGCCGCGATACCTTCAGCTTCATGACCGAGTCCTCGCGGCAATATGCGCTAGAGGTTGTCTTGCCGGAATTGCGTGAAAAGCAAATTGTCCGCAATGTACCCTACACATTCGTCAAGAAAAATGGCGACACACTCGATGTTCTGTTGACGGGCACCGTTCATTATGATGACGAGGGCAATCTATTAGACTCACTCGCCATCGCCATCGACATCACAGAGCGTAATCAAGCCAACGAAGCCTTGCGACGCCAGCGCGACTTTAATCGCACAATCATCGAGGCGTCACCGGCGTTCTTCGTCGCCATCAGCGCGGCGGGCAAGGTCGAGCTGATGAATAACGCCATGTTGACCAGTCTTGGTTACGAGCGCGACGAAGTCATCGGTGTCGATTATATGTCAACATTCGTGCCGGAAGATGAGCGGGAAGCGTTGGGTAAAATTTTTGAGAAGCTCGTCGCCTCTGCCGAACCGACTCTCAATCAAAATTATGTCCTCACAAAAGACGGCGAACGTCGTCTGGTTGAATGGCATGGCCGTCCCGTTTTCAATGAAAATGACGAATTCGATTACTTCTTCGGATTCGGTATTGATATTACCGAACGTGAAAAAGCGGCACAGATATTGCGCGAAAGTGAAGAACGCTTCAGAACATTGATCGAATACGCGCCGGAAGCGATGGTCGTGCTCGATGCCGACACCGGTCTATTCATAGACGTCAACACCAACGCGACCAAATTATTTGGGAAATCACGCGAAACATTGCTTCAACTCTCCCCTGTACATCTCAGCCCTGAGTATCAACTTGATGGTCGCCCGTCGCTTGATGTCGTTAGGGAGTATACCGGGCGCGCTTTGCAGGGCGAAATCCCGGTATTTGAATGGCTTCATCTCAATGACGACGGCGAAGAAATATTGTGTGAGATTCGCCTCGTCAAGTTGCCGGGCGAAGACAATTTGATACGGGGCAGCATCATCGACATCGGCGAGCGCAAACGGGCCGAAGCCGAGATTAAAAAACGAATCGACGAAATCAATCGTATTTATCAAACATCGGCCAACTTACTCGGCACGGTCAATAGCGCGGGGTATTTCGTCAGCCTAAACCCGGCGTGGGAAGAGATACTCGGCTTCACGTTAGACGAATTGCGCGAACGCCCATACACCGAATTCATTCATCCCGACGACCTTGAAATGACGATAGATGCGGTGGGCAAAATGGCCGAAGGGCTTGAGGCCGTCCAATTTGAAAATCGCTATCTTCATAAAGATGGAACGTATCGATGGTTGTCGTGGCACGCGCGGCCAAAAGTTGACGAAGGGTTGATTTACTTCGCAGCCTACGACATCACAGAGCGCAAGCAGACTGAAGAGGAACTCGAGCGCCTCGTGAACGAATTGCAGCAACGCACCGCAGAAGCGTTAGAAGCATCTCGCTTGAAGTCCGACTTTTTGGCAACCATGTCGCACGAGTTACGTACCCCGCTCAACTCGACGATTGGCTTTGGCGGCATTCTATTGGAAGGTATGGCGGGTAATATGGATGATATGGCTCGCAACATGGTGCAGAACATGTACGATAGCAGCCAACATCTGTTGTCATTGATTGACGATATTCTCGACATCGCCAAAATTGAAGCCGGGCGCTTTGATTTGGTCGAGGTGCCATTTGATGTTCGCGAACTCGCCAAAAAGTGGAAGCAGCAACTGCTTGTGCAAGCCAAAGCGAAAGGTGTGCAATTTGAAGTCACGGTCGCATCTAATGTGCCCAAGCAATTGGTCGGCGATGCCGAACGTATCACACAAATTGCCCATAACTTGTTGACGAACGCCCTAAAATTCACAGACGAAGGCAGCGTGCGCCTACGCATGGAGTATGCCAACGAGCAAACCATCATACGAGTCACCGATACCGGAATCGGTATTCCACCCCACGCCCTTGATTATATTTTCGATGAGTTTCGCCAAGTTGACTCGTCGTCGCAACGGATTTATGGCGGAACAGGGTTGGGGCTTGCCATTGTTCGTAAAATTTGCGTGGCTATGGGCGGGGAGGTTAACGTCTCGAGCACATTGCATAAAGGGAGCACCTTCACCGTCACATTACCGTTAAAGCAATATAGTTCACTATAGTTCACATGGAGAGGAAGATGCCAAGCGAAGTTCCCCGCGATGTTCTGAATGGATGGAATGTTCTCGTCATCGATGATGACCCCAAAAGCCTCGAAGTTGCCAAAATTATCCTTGCTGCACACGGGGCAACGGTTCACACTGCGACAAATGGTTCAGAAGGTTTACAAATCACGCATGAAATACACCCGCGTTTTGTCATTTGTGATTTGTCGATGCCGGTCATGGACGGGTGGGGGTATATCGAAGCGGTTGTGCGCGACCGGACAATTACCAACATCCCCGTGATTGCGCTGACGGCTCATGCCATGGTGGGTGACCGAGAGAAAGCTATTGCAGCAGGATTCCATAATTATTTGACAAAGCCGCTCACTCCCGCCACCTTCATGGGGGAATTGCTGGCATTATTGGAAGATATTCCAGTAATTGCCGATGATCTAGGGCTTGTTTGAAAATCTATGTTGATAAGGAGCGTGTCATGCACATCCTAGTCGTTGAAGACGATCAAAAAAGTGGTGAAGTCGTTGCGCGTATGTTGGAATATCGCGATATGATGGTCGATATTGCGCAAGATGCTCATGAAGCGTGGGAGATGCTGTCGCAACGGGATTACCACGCTGCCGTGATTGATCTCGCCTTGCCGGAAATCGACGGGTGGGGCTTGTTACAGAGCATTCAGGAACATGAGAGTCTATCGCATCTGCCGTGTGTCGCTATCACCGCCTATCACGACCGTCGTGTCGAACAAGAGGCATTGCAAGCCGGTTTTATGGCCTACTTCCCCAAGCCATTGCGGACATCATTCCCCGACGAAGTTATTGCCATGCTTTCTTGATGATCTCGCTAGACAGCTTACAGGCATGAATCAAAAAGTTTGAGAAGATATTGACCGCACAGACGCAAAGAATGTGATAACCTTTCTCTGCGATCTGTGCGTCGTTTTCTCTACAAAGTGGGTGCTTCCTACTGCGCAAGACTCGCGACAAACAAATCGAGGGCGAGTTCGGGTTTAATTTGTCCGTTTTTGATCTTGAGGTCGTTGTCCAACAAGACGCGATAGATACGCTCAAGTTGTTCGAGTGTGAAGCTGCGAGACTGCACGGCCAATTTTTGCGCGACAAAACGATGTACATTGAGCGCTTCGGATATGCCGCCGGGCACGCCGCCGCCATCAAGATAGTCGCGAGTCAACAGCAACAAACGAAATTGCCGTACAATCATGCCGTAGAGACCGAAAATATCTTGGCCGTCGTCGAGCAAATGGTGCAACAACAGCAGCGCGGTTTCGCCACGACCTTCGGCCAACGCATCTACCATGTCGAACATACTCGCTTCGGCGACATACGGCGTCAACAGCACCACATCATCTTCCCTGATGGCGCGTTCACCATTGACGTAATTGACGAGTTTGACGAGTTCATTGTCCGCCCGGCGCAGGTCACCTTGCGTGACACTCGCCAACGCCGCCGCCGCCCGCCCATCAATTTCTGCTGCATATTCGTCTCGCGCTCGTTTGACAATCCAACTCGTGCTGTCTTTGGGCGTCATGTAGGCTTTTTCGTAACCGTATTCGTGCGACTGCGCGAGCTTAACGAGTTTGTTGTTGGCTGGCAATTTGCGCAATTCGACGAAGACGAGCCGCGACCACGCCGCGAGTTCGGGCAGGGCTTCGGCCAAACGTTCGACTCCCTCTTTACCGATGTTGCCTGCGCCCTTGCGCGTCAACCACGAAAGCATCCCGCGCACGATGACGAGACGCTTGTCCGCCAAAAACGGAAACGAATTGGCCGCCGACAACACCTCGCCGACCGTGCTGACTTCGCCGTCAAATTCGCTGATGTTCATCTCGGCTTCCGGCGTGTCGCCCATTCGCGAACGCATCGCTTTGACAGCTTCGTTGATGCGCAGATCATCATCGCCGTGAATGATATAAAATGTTGGTGTCGCCATTCTCTACTCCGTAGACAATTCGCCGATCACACGCGCCGGATTCCCCGCGGCAATCACAGCGGGCGGCACATCACGGGTGACGACACTGCCCGCACCGACGACACTCGCCGCGCCTATCGTCACACCTTTGAGGATGAGCACCTGCATCCCGATGAAAACATCATCTTCGATTATCACCGGTGCGGTCGCGCCATCCAAGGGATGCTCGAAGCGATGGCGTGCGTCAAGTGGATGGAAGTCGGTGTCGGTGATGATGCTGTTCGCGCCGACTGTGACGCGATTGCCGATGGTGATGCGTTCTTCACACACGATACTGCCGCCCGTCATACCGAAATCATCGCCTATCGTCAAGACTGCGCCGGGCCGTCGCGTGCTCAACACCACCGGACGATTCGGGCCGAGTGGATTGCTGCGTGCCGTTGAGCGCAGATTCAAACGGGCACCAATAGTCATCGTGCTGCGACGATGCTTCTGAATAATCGGCAAGCCGTACAAACGCCATCCACTGCCCCACGCTACGCCGGAGAACATGAACGTCAACCGAATCAGCGGCCACATCATCAAGCGGATTATTTCGTTGCTCGCCTTCCACGGCGTATCAAACGCCGCCCGTACCGCTTGTGCAGAGAGCAACGACTCCGGCGGTGTCGTATCGTGTTCCGTCGTCATGACGCATCGACAATGAATAGGATACCATTTTGTGACGGGTCGCGCACGAAGAGACCGTCGTCACGCATCTTGTATGTGACACCCGCCTGAGTCAACCGGTCAATCAAGCGCGTGCATTCGTCCTCGTTCGGCAACACAATCGTGAAATAATCGAGACCGACGGCATCAACCGGACGCGGCGGTGCGCCGACGCCCTTCCATGTGTTGATGCCGAGATGATGATGATACCCCCCCGCGGCGAGAAAGGCCGCACTCCCCATGTAATCGGTCATCAATTCAAAACCGACCACATCACGGTAAAACATCTCGGCTTCTTGCAAATTCGCAACATGCAGATGCACATGCCCGATGACAGTCTCCGGCAGCAGGCCAACCCACGCTTCCGCATTGCCATAGAGTTCAGCGAGGACACCATCGAAATCGAACGGCTCTACGGCCATTTGCACTTCACCATCTTTATATGTCCACTCATCGCGCGGGCGGTCGCGATAGATTTCGATTCCGTTACCGTCCGGGTCGGTCAAATACAAGGCCTCGCTGACGAGATGGTCGGACGCGCCGCCGAGTGGTGTGCCGGTGTCGATCAGATTCTTGAGCGATTGCGCCAACGCCAGACGCGATGGTGTCAGAATAGCGAAATGATACAAGCCGGTCGTGCCCGGTGTGCGCGGTGCATCGGGGCGTTCTACCAAGACAAGCAAGTCATCATCCCCGCCGACGCCGAGATAAGCCACATCATCTTCACGACGATTCAATTTGAAGCCGATACCGCGTTGGTAGTAATCCAACGAGCGTTCCATGTCGTTAATAATGAGCCGAACATAACCGAGATGTGTCGCATCATGTAATTGAGTTGCCATTATCTATCGTTCCTTATTGGAATAAGTTTAGCACGCTAAACCCCTACATACTTTTGAACATCCGCAGCGTGTTACACAAATGATCGATTTCATCAGGTGTATTGTAATAATGGACAGATGCCCTGACAACATCTACCAAATCCCGTGCGGACATATCAAGGCGTGTTGACCCGACTGAGGAGACCGTCACATTAATATGATGTGTCGCAAGGTGCTGCTTGATGGCTTCTGGGTTGATGCCGGATAATGTGAAACTGACGATACCGCATTGCACCTGCCCCAAATCATGTACTGTGACTCCGGGTAAGTCGTGCAATGCGCCGCGCAAATAATCGGCGAGCATGACAACACGCGCTTGTATCGCGTCGAGTCCCCACGAGAGCGCGTAATCAATCGCCACACCGAAACCAATTTTCGCCGCGTAATTGGTTTCCCAATTTTCAAAGCGGCGCGCATCGGCCCGCAAGTGATAACAGTCATGCGAAGCCCACTCGGCAGCGTGAAGATCAATCAATGGCGGTTCAAGGTCGGCGATGTGCTCACTTCGCACATATAACACACCGGCACCGCGCGGCCCACGCAGATATTTGCGACTCGTCGTCGAGAGCATGTCGCACTGAATTGCCTCAACATTGATCGGCATCTGCCCAACGGATTGACACGCATCGAGCAAATAATACGCCGGTGTATCCGCGACAAGGCGACCGATTTCCTCAGCCGGGTTGACGAGACCACCATTCGTCGGGACGTGTGTAATGGCGACGACTTTCACACGGTCGTCGAGCATATCCCGCAACGCATCAACCGAGACCTGCCCGTGCTCATCATTCGGGATAACTTCAACCGCCACATCAAAGCGCCGCGCAATTTGCAAAAAGGCGACATAATTGCTGGCATACTCCGCCATTGAAGTCAGGATACGGTCGCCATCTTGAAATGGTATCGCGTAAAAAGCCATATCCCACGCACGAGTCGCATTTTCGATAATGGCGATTTCGTCACGTTCACAACCGAGCAAATTTGCCGCCGCATCATAGACATGTTCGATTTTATCCGCCGCTTGTTCAGCCGCTTCATAACCGCCGGTCATCGCTTCAAGTTGCAGATGATTGATAACCGCGTCGAGTACAGGTTGCGGCATCAGTGCGGCACCGGCGTTGTTGAAATGCACCACGTGCTCACAACCGGGCGTTTCACGTCGTGCTTTGTCAATGTCGAATTGAGACATACTGACACAGTCATCCGATAAGTTGTTGGGCAAGGTTCGGCTTTTAAGATATGCCCATATCATAATACACGAAAGCGACAACAGCTTGTACAATAATCATGATCGATATCGATTGCGCGGCTGCAAATTGATAAGCTGAGATCATAATATGGAACTGCATGCACGAATATACGGCAAGAAATCGCATTACTTTCTGCGTGAATTATTCACCAACAGCGCTCATTTTCCACTGGGAAATATCTTTTTTGAGTGGTTGCGCGAAGGCCCAACTTATTTCCTAGAATTCGATTTGTATGCGATTGCCTTTGCCAGCCTTGTCCAAGCCTATTTTCTCAGCAAATGGCAACAACTTGATTATAATCGTTGGTTTCTGGGCAATTTGATTGGCCCGGCCATTTACACGGCTGTCGAAATCGCGATTGAGGGAACGGCGTTTTTCTCTAAAGCGAATCACTTGGCGTATTGGGGATTTGCATTGGGTATCGGTATCTTCCAGACGTTACGTCATCGAACAAGCGGCACACAAAATCAAATCTTCACAATTCTTGAAAATGTGACGCGCTCTTCGATATTGTTGGCGCTGTATTGGATACTTGAAGCCGCACTCGACGTCGAAAATTCAACGATTGCCGGCTTTGTGTCGGACCCCAGTCATGTATTCGTCATCATCACAATTCCTGTTCTTGGCATTATCATCGGTTTTGCAGATTGGGCGGCGTCGCGCAACATGAATATTTTGCAACAAACAGCCGTTCAACTCAAAGGGTATTCCGAGTGGTTGCTCGGTAAAGAATTGTTGTCGCGTGCCATTACCGATCCTTCGGTATTGACATTGCAACGACAGCAACGCGCTGTACTTTTCATGGACATACGTGGATTTACGTCTTGGAGCGAAGATAAAAGCCCAGAAGCGGTGGTCGAAATGCTCAATGACTATTTCGAGACTGCCGCCAATGCCGGGATTAGCATCAATCATGGCGCTATCAAAGTGAAATTGACCGGCGATGAAGTCATGGCGGTTTTCCCAAATGTCCGGCAGGCTGTGCAAATGGCGTCACAAGCTCAAGAAGCCGTGCAGCGCATTTTATCGCCACACGGCTTGTCGGCTGGCATTGGCATCCATACCGGCGCATTGGTTGAAGGGATACTCGGCAATCACGATGTGCGTGGATATGATGTCTTGGGCGATACGGTCAATACAGCCAAGCGGTTATGCGATAACGCTGCTGGCGGCGAAATTCTTGTCTCCGACACCACTTATGAAACCGTCAAGCAGTATGTGACGATCAATGGACAGCGAGAAATTTCAGCTAAAGGCAAAAGGAATCGCCTCACAGTCTATACATTGAATCACATCGCAACACCAGAAAGTGCGTAACCACCCAGCCTAGTGAGGCTCATTCACCCAGCGCGGCTTGATGCTGCTTCAAGAGATGTTGTGCCCGGTGATAATACGAGATATAACGCAAACGTGACGGCAGCACGGGCAAACTGCGCCGCACACCCGCCACGAAAAGTTCAGCGAGACGTGCCTCGGTACGACTCAATTTGAAGCCGAATTGTTCACGAATGACCGGCGGCAATAACGCAATCGTCAAACGGGCGTAAGGATAGGCGCCCGGCAACAAATACGGTTTGTGTAATGAGAGGACATACGGAGCCATCGACCGTGCTCGCCGGCTGACGACGACATGCCCGTCAGTAATCATCGTGTTCATATAATCCTGCAAGCCGGTGAATGTGTCCGGGAGCAGCGCTTGCGAGACTCCGAGCAAATTGCCGATGCGCTTGAGGTCATCGTAATAGGCTTGTTTCATATCATCATTTAACGGGCCGACAAAACGTGAATACAGGGTGAGCGCCCCTTCGATGAGCGTCGCTAACACCCACGCACCGAGTTCCGGGTCGAGCGCGTTATACGCCGCGCCGCGTGCATGTTGGCCGACTTCTTCGCTCAATGCGCCTTTCACCGGGCGATGGCGTCGGTTGATGGTGCGTGCCGCTTGCAAGACCTCATCGCGGCTGCCGAATGCCATCGTGTAGGTTAGGTCGAGCGTATGCCGCAAGCGAGTCAACGGTTTTTCGCGGAAGTAACTGTGCTCATAAACGGCCTCGCCGATCAGCGGATGTGCGATTTGAAGCAGCAGCGCTCGTCCACCGCCGAGAAGCAAGACGTTCTCTTTCGCGATATGCCATAATGTGCTGTTTGGATCAAAATAAAAGGGGTGATGCTGCGAGTTGGTTTGCGAGGAATGTGTTGAAGATGGGGTCATATATCTACCGACGAGCCTCTTATCGTATTGGTGTCTCTGATTATTGTACGCAATTTAAGCCACCACTCCTCAAAATGCAATCTTGAACGGCCAAGACACTAAACGCACAGGGACGACCCGGCAGGTCGCCCCGTATTTTGCCTGATTAGTGCAATGCGCGATTAGGGTGCTGTGCCCTAGAAGATTCTAACATGCTTACGCATTCAAATCGACGCGCACACCCGGCCCCATCGTGGCGGCGATGGTCACACGACGAATGTATGTTCCTTTGACCCCGGCGGGTTTAACACGATTGACGGCTTCGACAACAGCCTCTGCATTTTCGACCAATTTGTCTTGCTCGAAACTCGCTTTGCCGACAGGAATGTGGAGATTGCCGGTTTTGTCGTTGCGGAACTCGACACGACCGGCCTGCAATTCACCAATCGCCCGTTCGATGTCATTCGGTTGTACGACCGTACCGGCTTTTGGATTCGGCATCAACCCACGCGGGCCAAGCACACGCGCAATCTTACCGACTTTACCCATCATACTCGGCACAGCGAGGGCGGCATCGAATTCAAACCACCCATCCTGAATGCGGCTGATGACCTCGTCGTCGGCGATGATGTCGGCACCGGCAGCTTCGGCGACACGGGCGTCTTCGCCTTCGGCAAAAACGAGTATCCGTACCGACTTGCCTGTGCCGTTGGGGAGCATGACAGTGCTGCGCACCTGTTGGTCGCTGTGGCGCGGGTCGATACCGAGCCGAAAGTGCATTTCAATCGTCTCGTCAAATTTTGCCGTTGCCGTTTGTTTGGCGAGCGCGACAGCCTCTGCAAGCGGGTAATAGGTGTCGCGGTCTACTTGTTTCAATGCTTCTTTGAAGCGTTTACCTTGTGGCATGAATATCCTCCTGTGGTTTCAACGGGCGGACGCCCTCCCACAACACGATGAATATAAAATTAATCGATGATTTCAACACCCATCTGACGGGCTGTGCCTTCGATCTGACGCATCGCGGCCTCAATGTCATGCGCGTTGAGGTCTTGCATCTTCTTTTCCGCGATTTCTTGCACTTGTTTGCGAGTCAGTTGCCCGGCCACCTCGGTCAACGGGTTAGAGGCGCCCTTCTCGATTCCCGCGGCTTTCTTAATCAGGAAAGATGTCGGCGGGCTTTTGAGAATGAACTTGAACGAGCCGTCACCAAATACGGTGATTTCTGCCGGGATAATTTCGCCCATGCGGTTCGATGTACGGGCGTTATATTCTTTGCAGAATCCCATCAGATTGATACCGTGCTGCGCAAGCGCCGGGCCAATCGGCGGCGCGGGATTGGCTTTGCCCGCCGGGATTTGCAATGTGACGATTGCTTTGACTTTCTTTGCCATCGTGTCCTCACTTTACGATATTTTAATTCGGAATCTATTTTCGCGATTTCACAAATGTTTTATGCTGCATTGAACATTACAAGAGCACGGTTGAGCGACCGTGCTCTTTAGAAATTGATACAGGGTGTTACGTATACTACCTAGACCTTTTCGACCTCAAGAAAATCGAGTTCAACCGGTGTGTCTCGCCCGAAGAAATTCACCATGACGCGCACTTTGGCTTTGTCCGGGTCAATCGCATCGACCATCCCGATGAAATCATTGAACGGGCCATCGATAATGCGCACCTTCTCGCCAATTTTGAAATTGACGCGCACGATAGGGTCTTCGTCTTCCATACGATCCATGATCGCTTTGACTTCTTCGGGGCGCAGCGGAGTCGGCTCATTCCCCATCCCAACAAATCCGGTCACACCGGGCGTATTGCGCACGACATACCACGAGTCTTCATCCATCGCCATCTGAACGAGGATGTAGCCGGGGAAGACGCGGCGCTCTACAGTACGGCGTTTGCCATCTTTGATCTCAATTTCTTCTTCAGTCGGGATGACGACATCGAAGATTTTGTCGCGCATCCCCATCGTCTCGATACGCTGCTCAATTGCATGTTGCACTTTGTTTTCGTATCCCGAATAACAATGGACAACATACCAATGCTTCGTTTGTTCATCGTCGCCAGTGTCGTTCGTGCCATCATCCAGAATCGAAGACGTTCCTTCTTCCTCAGCGTCATCTTCGATGTACACCGGTTCTGGGTCGTAATCTTCGCCCTGCGTCTCTTCAAATTGTGGGTTGTCGAACATCAGTATCGAACTCCCTTACTCAACTAAACCCGGCAACGTGTTCCAAACAAGTTATTCTTGCCGATGCGTATAGGCTAGATACCCAAAACCCAATACGAGGAGTACAGCGAGTGTAACGCCAAGGATGATCGGGTCTTCAAAGCCAAAACTGAATAGCTCGGTGAACAGGAAGCTGAGACCCCCTAAGACAATCGCGAAGGCCATTACGACAACGATGACGATGACGGTTAATCGTTGGACTTCGTCACGAGTTGGCCAGTGAACTTTACGTAACTCGGCCATCACCCCTTGAAAATATTCGACGGTGCCACTCGAAACACGGGTGAGCACATTGCCACTCGCCCCGGTTGCCTCCGCTTGTCGTTTACGGCGGCTCGGTGTGGCGCGGCCTTTGCGCACGGTGAGGTTTTCTTCAGAAGCCGAATCATCATCGTCTTCGTCGTCATCTACTTCGTCTTCGGTTTCTACTTCCACCGCATCTTCGACTTCGACATCTTCATCTTTGCGACGGCGTCGCCGCCGACGTTTTTTCTTTTCAACTGTGTCTTGAGCCGACATAACGACTTGTACTCCTTAAAAACGCTGACCGGGTTGACTATTTTCTATTATGCAAGACACCGCCACAACAGGGACGGTGTCTGACCGATTTTAGCAGGGGTGCAAGGACTTGAACCCTGAACCTACGGTTTTGGAGACCGTCGCTCTGCCAGTTGAGCTACACCCCTCTGTTGAATCCATTGCACCGGCGAGAATTACTTCGTCTCGCGATAGATCACATGCTTGCGTACAATCGGGTCATACTTGCGCAGTTCCAACCGTTGTGTCGTATGTTGACGATTTTTGGTCGTATAATACATGTGACCGCTTTCGGTACTGCGTAGCTTCACCAGAATGCGATTGCCCTTTTTCGCCATAATTTTTCCTCACAAACCTATTCCCTGTTGGGACACACAAGCCTCTGATGGGATTTGAACCCATGACCTCTTTCTTACCAAGAAAGCGCTCTACCCCTGAGCTACAGAGGCACATTTCGCATGGGCCGAGCTGGATTCGAACCAGCGTAGGCTCTCGCCAACAGGTTTACAGCCTGTCCCCTTTAACCACTCGGGCATCGACCCATAAGCCACCGGTGGGACTCGAACCCACGACCCTCTGATTACAAGTCAAATGCTCTGCCAACTGAGCTACGGTGGCATATCGAGGGCATTATACCACCCGGCGTGCGCCGTTTTCAAGATGGTATTCGTTTGCAAACATATTGGCGGCGGCGGGCATTGTAGCCAAATTGAGCGGCGTTGTCAATGCGCACAAGCAGCCAAATTGCGTGCCATGCTTTTCATGTTCACATTCATACCCAAGACGCACGCTTGTACAATGTGTCCAATATCGAGTCGGTCATTTGGCGAAGGGCGCAACGCTTTGTATACTCCATGTCTGAAAATAGGAAGATCAACATTTATCCACATAACGGAGCGATCAAATAATATGAGCAAAATATATCCGTTTCAAATTGGGCAATTTGAATGTATCGCCGTCAGCGATGGCACATCGCAGCGAATGCCAGAAGCCCTGAAGATGGTCTTTTCAACCGCGCCGGAAGATGAACTCGACCAAGCATTGCGCGATCATCACATCGACAAAAATGACATGCAGAACAACTTCACTTGCCTCGTCATCAGAACTGGCGAGCAAACCGTGCTCATCGACACCGGTCTCGGCAGTGGTGGGTCGGCGACCACCGGCAAATTGACGGAAAGTCTCGCGAGTGCAGGTTTATCGCCGAGTGACATCGACCTCGTGATGATCTCGCACGGACACGGCGACCACATCGGTGGCCTGACGGACGACGACGGCAATTTGGTTTACAGCAATGCGCGTTATGCGATCTGGCAAGGTGAGTGGGAGCATTGGACATCGGACGAAACGCTGTCGGCAATGGATGAGACTCGTGCGGCGTTTGTCAAGAAAAATCTACTGCCGTTGCAAGACCGCTTGCAGCTCATCGACAGCAGCGCCGACATCGTGCCGGGAATTTGCGCCTTGCCGATGCACGGCCACACACCGGGTCACATCGCGATTTCGATCAATTCCGATGGTGAAGAACTCGTGTATAGTGCAGACACCGTGCTCTCGCCGATTCATCTCGAACACCCGACGTGGTCGCCGTCGTTCGACAGCATCGCGCAGCAAGCTATCGAAAGCCGCCACAAACTCGGTCAATACGCCATCGACAACAATCCGTTGATTCTCGCTTATCATTTCGATTTTCCCGGTCTCGGCCACATCGTCAAGCAAGGCGATGCGTGGGGTTGGCAGCCACGGGAGTCGGCCTGATGACGGGTATTCATCGATTCACAATTGGCGAATTCAAGTGTACGGTTCTCAGCGATGGCAGTGGCATTTTCCCCGGTGGCAAACCGGCTGAGATGATGTTCGCCGCCGCACCACAAGCCGAAGCCGAAGCTGCCTTGCGCGAACGCGGCGAGCCGACCGATGTGATGTCGAACCAAATCAATTGCTTGCTCATCGACACCGGCGAACAATTGCTTCTCGTCGATACCGGACTCGGCGCTGCTTCACAGGGCGGCATGGGCATCTTGCTCGACAGCCTGCGCGAAGCCGGTCACACGCCGGATGAAATTGATCGCGTCATCATCTCGCATGGGCACGGCGACCACATCAACGGCCTGACGGATGAGAGTGGCAATCTGATTTATCCGAACGCGCGATTTGTTTTCTGGCGCAGCGAGTGGGAACATTGGACAGACGAGGCGTGGTTGAGCGAGCGCCCCGAAATGGCAGCGCAGGCTGCGCGGAAGCATCTCCCGCCGCTCAAAGATCATCTGCAACTCGTCGATAGTGAAAGCGACATCGTGCCCGGTGTCCGCGCTTTGCCGACACCCGGTCACACACCGGGACATCTCTCGCTGTTGATTTCGTCCGGCGGCGAACATCTGATTTATGTCGGCGATGCGTTTTTGCATCCCCTCCATGTCGAACATCCTGAGTGGTCTGCTGTTTTCGATACATCATACGAAGACGCGGCAGCGACACGCCCGAAATTGTATCGACGCGCTGTCGAGACGAATGCGCTGCTGCTCGTTTATCATATCACCTTTCCCGGTCTTGGGCGTATCGTGACCGATGGCGATGGTTGGCAGTGGCAGCCGGAGGCAACCGCATGACACAAACGTATCGTTTTCACGTCGGCGGCCTTGAGTGCATCGCCATCAACGACGGCGATTTGACGAACTATCAGGCGTCGGTGTTTTTCGACGGCGCGTCCGACGACGAATTGAGGAGTGCCCTCGCACAGTATGGACTCGAACCGGGATTGTTTCCGTTTCCATGCACTTGTCTCGTCATCAAGACCGGGCAGCATACCGTGCTCATCGACACCGGCGGCGGGGCGGAAAGTCGTGAGCACGGTCTCGGTCATTTGATGGACGGCTTACAAGCCGAAGGCATGTCCGCGGCGGACATCGACACGGTGATTATCTCGCATGGGCATTTCGACCATGTGGCCGGTCTCACCGATGAAAACGGCGCGTCGGCCTTCCCGAATGCGCGTATTATCATCCCACGCGGCGAATGGGCGACTTATGTCCCCGAAGCAGAAGACGACGACTATGCACAGATGACGCGCAAGAAATTTCTCGCTGTCGAGTCGCAAGTCGAATTGATTGACCCCGATATTGAAATTGTGCCCGGCATTCAAGTCGTCGCGACACCGGGACACACAGCGCATCATGTGTCCGTCGTCGCGTCATCCGGCGACGACTGCCTGATTTGCATCATCGACGCGGCTGACCACGCGATTCACTTTGAACATATCGATTGGCACGCCGAGTGGGATGTTGACCCGGCGCAAACACGGGCATCGCGCATCAAATTGCTCAATCTCGCCGTTGACCAAAATGCGTTGATCCATGGCTTTCATTTTCCCTTTCCGGGATTGGGCCGCGTCAGCCGTGAGGGTAATCATTGGAAGTGGCTGCCGTATTCGCCCGATGAGGATTGAAAAGATATTGAAAAGATAATGGAACCACTGAGACGCAGAGAGCACACAGATTTTCTCTGCGGTCTCTGCACCCCTGCGTCCCTGCGTTGAAATTTTTGTTTTGACGACGAACTTGGGATATAGGCCAGATTCTTGGGATATATCACGAATTTGGGATAAACTTGGGATAATTTGGGATAAAAATCACGCAATTCAATACATCCCCATCTCAACCTGTATACGCTGCGGTTCTTGTCATCATGCCGGGTCGGACTTGACCTGCTTTTTCTGATAATTTTCTGCTTTACGACGGATACGATTCCACACGCCGCTCAATCCCATCGCCTTGCGCATTTCATAAAGCGTTTGTTTCGTTTCTTCGCGCACGATTTGTGTGCCGCGCCAAATAATATCTTCGATGACACCGGATTGCTCATAATGTGCCCGCCGTTCGCGCATCGGGTCGAGGAAGTTGTTGATGGCGATGGTCAGCTTTTCTTTGACTTCGACATCGCCGACTGTGCCTTGGCGATAACGCGCCTTCAAGTCATCGACTTCGGCTTTGTTGGGGTTGAAGGCGTCGTGATAAATGAAGACCGGATTGCCCTCAACAGTCCCGGGTACGTCGGCATGGATGCGATTGGGGTCGGTGTACATTGTCTTGACTTTCCTGCGCACTTCTTCCGGCGAATCGCTCAGGAAAATCGCATTGTTGAGGCTCTTGCTCATCTTGGCCTGACCGTCTGTCCCGACGAGTGTCGGCACTTCGCCGACCATGCCTTCGGGGATCGGGAAGACCTCGCCATATAGATGATTGAAACGCCGGGCGATTTCGCGGGTGATTTCGACATGCGCGATGTTGTCTTTGCCGACCGGCACGAGATGCGAGCGCACACACAAAATATCCGCCGACTGCAATACCGGATAACCGAGCAGGCCATACGGCATTTCGATATTGGCGTCCCGCGCCATATCTTTCAAGCTCGGCAGCCGTTCGAGGCGCGGCACCGTGACGAGATTTTGCAACAGCGTGAACATCTCGTGGATTTCGGGAATGGCCGATTGTAAATAAAACGTCACATTATCCGGCTCGATACCGGCTGAGATGGCGTCGAGAACGAGATGTTTTGCGTTCTTGTCCACCTCTGCGATATGTTCCGGCAAATTCTTCGTCGTCAGCATGTGCAAGTCTGCGATGATGAAGAAACTTTCGAATTCATGTTGATACTTGATGCGATTGGCAAGCGTCCCGACATAATGACCGAGATGCAATTTGCCCGTGGGCCGGTCGCCCGTTAACATACGTTTTTGTGTCATAGATTTGTCACCGTCAATGATGTCTCAATAAAAATGTAAACTGCCAAAGAGCGCTAGCAACTCGATTACATTTCATCCACGCTGCCGTCTTCATTGAGCTTGCGCACGCGCAACTCGGCTTTGTCGAGCAACGCCTGACAATGATCAGAGAGCTGCCGCCCGCGTTCAAATAACGCCAACGACTCTTCAAGCGAGAGGTCACCCGCTTCGAGCTTTTCCACAATCGTGTCGAGTTCGGCGTAGGCCGCCTCAAAAGAGAGTTCGTGTATATCGCTCATGTGTGTCTTTGTCCTCCACCCGCGCCACGAGTTCGCCATCGTGCAATTGCACCGTGATGCCCGTGCCGGGTCGTTCACTCCGCGCTGATTGTATGCGAGAACCATCCTTACTACGATACACAATTGCGTAACCGCGTTCGAGTATCGCTTGTGGATTGGCCGCGTGCAATGCAGCCGTGCGACTTTGCAAGCGTTCGCGTCGTTGTCTGAATTGCGCTTGCAATTGGCTCAGCAAGCGGCGATTGAGGTCGTCGATGCGCTGCCGTTGATTGGCGATGCGATTTTGCGGCGATGTGAGTTGCATTGTTCGTTGCGCGGTCTCAAGTTGACGGCGCAAATTGGCGATGTGTATCTCGATGCGCGTCGTCAAGTCGGTCGTCAAATTGCGCAGGTCGGCGCGTAATTCGGCGCTGTCGGGTGTGATGACCTCCGCCGCTGCCGATGGTGTCGGCGCACGGCGGTCGGCCACGAAGTCGGCAATTGTGAAGTCAATCTCGTGGCCAACCCCGGCGACCGTCGGGATACGACTCGCGGCAATTGCCCGGGCGACACGTTCATCATTGAAGGCCCACAAATCTTCGATGCTGCCGCCGCCGCGTGTGACGAGAATGACATCGACATCGGCCAACGCATTCAGACGTTCAATCGCGGCGACAATTTGTGATGGCGCTTCGTCACCTTGCACAAGTGTCGGACTCAAGATGACTTCGGCCAACGGGAAGCGGCGTCGCAGCACATTCTGAATATCTTGAAAGGCCGCCGCCGTCGGTGACGTCACGACGCCGATTTTTTGCGGAAAGCTCGGCAACGGGCGTTTGCGAGCCTCGTCGAATAAGCCTTCGGCCTGCAATTTGACTTTGAGCGCCTCGAATTGTTGATACAAATTGCCGATCCCGGCGGCGCGAATGTCGTCGGCATAGAGTTGATAGACGCCTCTATCGGGATAAATATCGATATGCCCATGGACTTGAATTTGGTCGCCTTCGCGCGGGACGACGGCTTGCTTGGCCGTATTGCTGCGCCACATGACGCATTGCAATTGTGCCTTGCTATCTTTGAGTGTGAAATACCAATGCCCAGACGCCGCCTGCGTCATATTCGAGACTTCGCCGACGACCCACACATCCTGCAAGCGATGATCGTTGAGGATGATGTCTTGTATATACGTCGTCAATTCGATGACGGTGTATTGTGGTTCTTCAAATAACATGGCAGTCACAAACCAAAATCATCGTTGAAGCACAGCACGTTGTATCCCAACATGAGCCAACAAATACTCGACTAGTATAGCCGAGACGACGTGCAGACTCTATGCCTATGATTGCATGACGGCAATACACAAGCAGAATGTTGCGAGCGGGTCAATCGATTCGTTTAACGATTGCCGCGCCCGTCTTCTACGAAACCATGCCGAGACACAATTCGCTGACTTTGAGTCCGGTCTTGCCCATATAACGATATTGCATAGTGATTGCTCCTCTACAAATAGAACGGATCAACCGCACCCGTCGCCTTCTATCCAAACACCCCCGTCGGGTGACAACCGATGTTCGCACGTCGCGCCTCATCCTCAAGCCTGTCGAATGTAGCGGCGTGGCGCGTGTCGGGCGGGAAGCGCACCGACTCGGCGAATCCCCGTTCAACAAGTTCAGCGTTGACGAATGTATCGCCGACATAGACGTAACGCAGCAAACGGTCGAAGCGGTCGGTTTCGCTGACATCTTTGACGAGACGCACGCGCTGCCCGTTGACGAGGTTGGCATTCGCGTCGGTTGCGTCTTGAAAACAGACTTCATCGCGTTCCGGCGTGTTGACGCCGATATAACGAACGCGGACGATTTCGCCATTCAACTCGACATCAATTGTGTCGCCATCAATCACGCGGGTGACTGTTGCAAACTCGCCATCGCTAGGATTCGGATCCGGTGTGGTTTGGGAACAAGCGGCCAACAATAATAGCAATAATACGACCAGTATTTTTATACGTGACATGACGAATACTTTCTCGTAAAAGTGAAAGAGGTTAAACCGCAAAGTAGGTTTGGTATTTCGGTAGCCGGATGTTTGAACATCTAGCGGCACTTATCATCATAGCATCAACGCGCTAGCGACTCAACGTTGCCCATAACCGGTTGATGTGTGACAATGAGACGATATGGATTGAATAGGAAGATGCGATGTCATTGTATCCTTTGCTGCTCGAACCGGCGCTACACACTATGCCGTGGGGCGGGCGACGTTTGCAGACACGACTCAACAAATCATTGCCGACTGATGACCCGTATGGCGAAGCATGGGAAGTGCATGACACCGCACGAGTGGCAAATGGCGCTCATGTGGGCGGGTTACTCGGCGACCTCGTGCATGAATATGGCGCAGCACTCATCGGTGTGGGCAATGACCCGGCGGAAGGTTTTCCGTTACTCGCCAAATGGTTGGACGCCAAAGCGTGGCTCTCGATACAAGTACACCCGAATGATGAACAAGCGTGTGAACTCGAAGGCGACCCACGCGGCAAAACCGAGTCGTGGTACATCCTCGATGCGCAGCCCGGTTCACAACTCGTCATCGGTGTCCAACCTGGCACAACACGCGACTTACTTGCGCAAGCTATCCGCGACAATCGTCTCGAAGAAATTGTCGTCTATGCTGAAGTGTCGGCGGGCGATGTGCTCTATATCCCCGCCGGGACGATTCACGCGCTTGGCCCCGGTTTACTGCTGTATGAAATTCAACAATCGTCCGACAAAACATATCGCCTCTACGATTGGGGGCGCATGGGTTTAGATGGCAAACCGCGTGAATTGCATATCGACAAAGGCTGTCGGGTCGCCAATCTTGAGACGCTGCCGCCTATTCAACACACAGCCGGGGATAAGTCGCCGACCGTCGAAATTGTCCGCAGCGTATACTTCACGACGTTGCTGCATCAATTGAATGCGACGAATGGCACACAAATCATGCTCGACACCGGCGGGCAACATTTTCATATTCTGACGTGTGCTGAAGGCGAAGCGCACATCGACAGCGATGAGGGTTCGGTCACAATCGGCATCGGGCAAACAGCGTTGATACCGGCTTGCATCGGCGCATATACGATGCGCGGCACGGCAAAAGTCATTCGGTCATTTCAAGGGGGAGAATAAATGCAGCTCGCGATTCTGACCGATACCCCCCAACAGGGCGCGACGCATACAACAACGTATGGCGACTCCGCGCCGATTGCTGAGTACAGCATCGACGGACGAACGGTGTTCGTCTGTACGCAAGGACAGGCCGACCCGCGTGCAACGATCCGCGCATTGCAAGACGCGGGCGCGACACATCTATGGTTGTGTGAATCGGTCGGGGCGTTGTCGCCCTTGCTTGAGCCGGGTGATTGGCTGGTGCCCGATGATTATATCGACGGCACACGCGGGCAGCATTACACCTACTTCAGTGAGCGAGCCGGTGGTTATGTGCAACAGATGCCCGCGTTCGACGAGTCGAGTCGTGAGACATTGTTGACCGGCTTGCATCATGTGACGACGCGGCCATTCAAGCGCGGCGTGTATGTTTGTATCAGCAATACGCGCCTTGAAACACCGGCAGAAGCCTTGTTTTGGCGACGTGCTGGCGGGCATATCATCGGACGCTACTTGAGTCCTTGTTTGACACTCGCCCGCGAGTTGGAGATGCGCGTCGCTGTTTTGGCGCACGTCGTCCGCGCCGGTGGTGAAGCGGGAGAATCGGTTGGATTAGATCGTTATTTGTCGATTGTCTCGCGGGCAATTCAATAGATGGCACAGCCGGGTATCTTGCACCGCGCCGCTAGGCCTGCAAATACAGCGCCATTTTCGGTATGATGCAACATTATGCAAACATCCACGACCCCCTACCTAAAAGTTGAGCCGGACTGCATCGCGTGCAGTTGGTGCAAATACAACTGTCCCGTCGCCGACTGCATCACATTCGAGACCGGCATCGCGGACATCAACGCGGCGACATGTATCGAATGTGAGCGGTGCGTTTACGTCTGTCCGGTCAATGTCATCGTCCCTTTGCGCAAGCCACAACCGAGAAAACGTCATCGTACATCTTCGGGCAGTTAGTGCCGCCAGACATTGAAATGTCCGGCTACCGAAATACCAAGTC
>RFIA01000278.1 GCA_003695675.1 Chloroflexota bacterium | reverse complement strand
TTTTCTTGGCGCTCTTGGCGTCTTGGCGGTTCAATCATTGTTGTTTTTGCTTTCAACTTGCCACACGCCGCATGGCATCCGTTATCCAAAACTGACGTTTGTATAAGCCATACAATTTATACGCTCGGTCAAAAAAAGGCGACGAATAATCATTGTCCGTCTAAATCAGACCCCTTACAGTATACACGAACTTCTTGATTCTTGTTGTTACGATTGATTCATTTTAGCTACAGCATAAGGAGATTTTCATGCCACTCACAGAATTGAATCACACCGGTACAGGATTTTATCGCCTCAATGTCGGCAGCTTTGAATGCGTCGTCATCAGCGATGGCGGTTTTAATTTCCCGCCACCCGCTTTTGGCACCAATGCGCCCGAAGGCTCGGTCGAACAAATCTTGACGCGCAATCAATTGCCGACGACACACGTCGCCGTACAATTGCACTGCTTGCTCGTCAACACCGGGCAAAATCTCGTGTTGATTGACACCGGTCTCGGCCCGAACGTTTTCCCCGGCGACCACGCCGTTAGCGGTCGCTTGCTTGCGACGCTCGCGTATTTGGGCATCAACCGAGAGGAAATCGACACCGTGATTTTTACACACGGTCATCCCGACCACGTTGGTGGCGCGTCATCCGGCGGCGCACCGAATTTCCCCCACGCACAACATTATATCTCACAGACTGATTGGGATTTTTGGAGTGTGCATCCCGGCAATATCGATGACCCTTTTCTCGATTTCATGCTCACTGTTGGGCAGAACAATTTGCAACCCCTACGCAATCAGATTCAACTCATCACCCAAGAAACTGAAATCGTGCCCGGCATCCGCATGATTAATGCGCCGGGTCACACCATGGGACACATGGGCGTTTTGATTGCATCGGGCGATGACCGGCTGCTGCACATCGCAGATACGGTCGTGCAATATATCGTCGCGCTCGAAAATCCCGATTGGCATCTCGCGGCAGATATGGACCCCGACCTCGCCGTGCAAACGCGGCGCAAATTGCTCAGCCGGGCGTCGGGCGAGGGGATTCGTGTCTTCGGCGACCACTTCCCGTTCCCCGGCATCGGGCACGTCATCTACAATCAAGCGCGTGACAATTGGCATTTCTTGCCGACGGGTTGAATTTTTTACTTTAGCCACGCTCTAAGAATAAACAAAGGGCACATCCGCAGATGTGCCCCCATGTGTGCTGATGATATGTTATCGGCGATAGCTTAGCTTATCGTCAGCAATGGATTTAACCGTTGCTGTTGCCGTTACCCTTGCCATTGCCACCACCGTTGCTGTTGCCGTTGCTATTGCCATTACCACCACCGTTGCCATTGCTACGACCCGGCGCCTCACAACTATTGCCCGGGCAATCGGGACGCCCGGAGCCGCCATTGCCATCACCACCACCGTTGTCGGCATCATCGCCGCTGCCATCTGTGCCGGTATCATCGCCCGCAGCATCGTTTGTCAGGACAGTGATTTCTTCCTGAGTCAACGCGGGGGAGACTTCGACCGCCCGGTCGAGATGGTCGTGTGGCAGTCGGTTGACGTATTCTTCGTCGAAGGGTTGTGGGGGATTCGGTCGTCCCGCCGGTGTGAAATCGTCGCCTAACGGAACGGTGACATACGTTCCGGCGAATGCCGTCTCGGTGAAGCCATCGACAGTCACATCCGCGTGGCCTTCAAGTGTCGTCACGGTGAGTTCATCGTCGGCTTCAAAGAAAACTGTCGAACCGAGTTGAATGTTGACTTCATTGATGAGCAGATTGACTTCGCCGACACCTTCCGGCGTTTGAATCAAAATGCCGTTGGGTGGGATTTCGGTGAGCGAGTGGTCGTTCTCGCCGCTGCTGAAGAAGAAGGCTTGCATCGGGCCGAAGAGCGGCTCTTGCGCTGCGATGACATCAAGCGTATCAAGATCAAATTCGCTCGCCACGAGACTGGCCGAAACCCATCCCGGTTGTCCACTGTCAGGCATGATGATTTTGATCCACTCTGCATTTTCCGATTGGCCAAGTGCTTCGACAGTTGCGCCCGGCGCGAGGGTGCCGAGCACGCCGTTGACACTCGCCGGGCCGGTGCGTACATTGACGCGCTGCGATGCTTGAATCGTGACCGGCACGGTTTCGACCGGTTCGACGGCATTTTCAAGTTCGACATCGCCGAATGCCAGCAACGTGATATTCTCCATCCTAGCAGTTGGCAAGTTAGCTTGTAGGCGCATCAAGGCGACCCCCCAAGCTCCCGTATCCGGGTCGAAGCCGCTTAAGCGCAGGGAGCTGATGCGAGCAACGTCGGCGATGTCTCCTGCTTGGTCGAATGTCAGGCTTGTGACGCCCTGTTGCGGTCGTGCATCGACGAGAATGTGCCCATAACAGGCTTGATTGCGTCCGGTTTCTGCGCAAATTTCATCGGTTGCGTTCAATGCCACGTCGAACAGTGCATCATCTTGTTGAGCGGTGACAGAGAAAACAGAAGTCGCAATGATGAAAATGAATATGATTGCGACAAATAAACGAGTAGGTTTCATGATTAAAATGACCTCGCGAATAAGGATCACTCAGATTGTGTGAACCATAGAGTCGTCGCCAGAATGACCCAATGTCGTGCGCATTTTCTCCTTTGATGTCTCAACATTATATCGTTATTCATGAGGAAATGTTACGCGATTTGCGAGGTTATATCACAATTATTTTCCAATAGTATTGTGTTGGCAATTCACTTGGCTTTATACATCGGTTAGCCCGGCGCTGTCACGCATGAAAATGGCTTGGCTATCGACGATTTCTTCGTCATCGTCCCGCTCGATGCGTGTGTATTTGCCATCGGGTTGTAGCACCCATGCTTGTTGATTGTCGCGCATTCCTGTCATCAAGATGCGCAAAACTTGTTCTTGAATGCGCGGGTCGAGCACGGGGAAAACGACTTCAACACGATTATACAAATTGCGGCGCATCAAGTCCGCACTGCCGAGATAGACACGCCGGTCGGGGGGCGCATTATGAAAATAAAAGATGCGGCTGTGTTCAAGAAAACGCCCGACGATACTGTGAACCCGAATATTCTCGCTGAAGCCCGTGAGGCCCGGTCGTAGGCAACTCAGCCCGCGCACAAGCAAATCAATTTGCACCCCGGCTTGCGATGCTTGGTATAACTTTTGTATGGTGCGGTCTTCTTCGAGTTGATTCATTTTGAAGATCAGCCGCGCCGTTTTGCCTTCTTGCGCGGCGAGAATCTCGTTGTCGATGAGGTCGATGAGGTTGTCGAGCAAATACTCCGGCGCGACGAGCAAACGGCGATAATGTGTTGAAGGCGCGTAGCCTGTCAAGCGATTGAACAAACGCGACGCATCTTCGGCCAGTTCGTCATTGCACGTCAACAGACCGATGTCAGTATAAAGACGTGCTGTAATCGCATTATAATTCCCAGTGCCAAGATGCACATAACGCCGCACACCGTCGGGGTCACGACGCACAACGAGGGCGATTTTCGCGTGTGTTTTGACCGGCAATTCCTCAACACCGTAGATGACGTGGACGCCACTCGCGTCGAGTTCTCGCGCCCAACCGAGATTGTTCTTCTCATCAAAACGCGCCTTGAGTTCGACGAGTACGGCCACTTGCTTGTCGTTATTTCGCGCTTCTAGCAGCGCTTGAACAATCGGCGAATTTTGCCCGACACGATACAATGTCGCTTTAATCGCGAGGACATTCGGATCGGTCGCTGCGATGCGGAAAAATTCTTCGACCGGCGAAAATGAATCGTATGGGTGGTGCAGCAAAATATCGTTTTGTCGAATGGCTGCGAAAATATCTCGATGATACGGTTTAATTTCAAATACTCGCGGGATGTAGGGTGGGTGCTTTAAGTCAGGCCGGTCGATGTTCGTCAGTTCAAACAAGTCGCTTGTGTCTAGCGCTTCATCAATCTTATAGACATCGCGAATCGGTTCGACCTTGAGTTCATCAATCAGGCGATTGAGTGTGTGGTCGCTGATGTCGTTCAAAACTGTCAGGCGGACGACGGGGCCGAAACGCCGGTCGAACAAGCTCTCTTCGATAATCGCGCTGATGTCGAGCAAATCTTCTTCGCGTTCATTTTCGTAATCGATGTCGGCATTGCGGGTGACGCGGAATGGATGTTGTTCGATGACGGTCATGCCGGGGAAGAGTAAATCAAGATTATCGGCAATCGCATCTTCGAGCCACACAAAATGATATTTATATGGCGAGTTGTAAGTTTCGTCTGCGCCACCATAATTTCTCAACACTTCACACAAATTGATGAAACGCGGCAGGGCGTCACGTTCCGGCACTTTGATGCGCACGAATTCAATATCGCTTCCCGGTACACCATCGTTGCGTTGTAACCAGACGGCAATATTGAGGCTCAGATTAGAAATGAAAGGAAACGGCCGGGCATGGTCAACACCGAGTGGCGTCAGCACCGGGAAGATTTCTTCTTGAAAATAGGCGCGTATCGCTCGCCGTTGTGTATTGCTCAATTGACTCATACGTCGCAAGCAGACATCGTGATGTTCGAGTTGTGTCAATACATCGCGCAAGGTCTCGGTGAAGTGTGTCATCATGTCGAGCACTCGTTCACGGATGATGCTCAATGTTTGTGATGGCGTCAGGCCGTCGGCACGAGGATTGCTGATACCGAGATCCATTTTGTTGCGGATGGAGGCAACGCGCACCATGTAAAATTCGTCGAGGTTGTCACTGAAGATGGCGAGAAATTTGAGGCGTTCGAGTAGGGGCAAGCGCTCATCTTGTGCCTGAGCCAATACACGCCGATTAAATTCCAACCAGCTTAGCTCGCGATTCGTGAAATTTTCGGGCGTTAATTCGGGTAGACTGTTCAATATATCGGATTGCATGAGTTTGCCCTGTGCGCTAGTGTTGCCAGAACTGTTCTCATGTTACCGATTTTTCGACAAAATTGCACGTCCTTAAAGTGATTTCATGCGTTCGATTCGTCATCACCCTCTTTACCGCCCATAATCGTGCCGAAGAGCGTGTCCGCCAACGACGAGGGTTGTTCCGGTAATTCGAGTTCGCCGTGTTTTTCTTCATAACGTTCGATTTGTGTTTTGAGCGCATTCAAGAATAACTTAGCGTTGACCGGCGTCATCACCACGCGCGATTGAATCCGCGCACGCGGGTCATTCGGCATGACTTGCACGAAGCTCATAATAATCTCGCTGTTGGATTGGTTGATGATGGCGGCGTTGGCATACGTCGCGTTGAGGTTGGCCGGAATTTCGACGCGCAGTTGTTTCGGTTTGCCCGGTTGATGAGGGGGATTGGTCGTCACGAAGGAGCCTTTCTTGCTAAGTTTTCGATACGTCACAATATGGTTTCTATTGTGTTCGATAATTGAGGATGTCGCAAGCGGGGGATTTTGGTGAGGGCAACTTGTGTTGCCACAACAGAACGATGTCTAATTTTCTTGGCGTCCTTTGCGTATTTGCATCTTTGCGGTTGAATGATTTTCCTCATGGCAGCACTTTGCTGACTGCCTCGCGAGCGATTGGCCATGCCTGCGTCGTCGGCGTCACAAGCTCGAAGTGCCCGACATCGGGGACGATGATGCGTTCAACATCATCGATTTCTTGCGCGACAGAGACGTACTCATGCGCTTGTAGAAGCATATCGTCTGCCTCACCGGTGATGAGAATCTGTGGGATGCCAAGCGGCAGCAAATTAATCGGCGATGTGTGATGATAATTATCGGGCGCGGTTTCCGGCGTGCCGCCAAGTAGCGTTTCCAACGCGCCCTCACAGATGCCCGCCGAATACGCGGTGACGAAATTTGTGAGGGTGCCGAGCGCGACAACGCTGCGAATTGGCAGCGGATTGTCGCTGTATAACGGCGACGATTGCGGCAGTTTGTGTCGCCCGGCCAACCATAACGCGAGCAGACCGCCCGCCGAATGCCCGACGGCCATCACCCGCGACACGTCGAGATTGTGCCTATCGGCGATGGTGCGCAGATGGTCGCTGCCGTCGGCGATGTCGGCAAATGTGTGCGGCCATTCACCGCCTTTGTCGCCACGCCGATATTCGAGACTCCACACCGCCGCGCCGACTTCGGTCAATGCCTGCGCGTATCCACTTGCCGGGTAGATGTCGTATTGCGAACGCCAACAACCACCATGCACGATGATGATCACCGGATGCGGTTCGTCACCATCAGGCAGATACAAATGCCCGAATTGCTCAGCATCATCGCCGTAGGGGATTACGTGGTCAGGTTCAGCAACCGGCAAGGCGACATATTCTTCAACAGACATCAGGGGAGGCATGGGGTAACTCCTAATCATCAGAAAATATTAAACCGCAAAGACGCCAAGGACGCCAAGAAAAACAGAAAGATACAACAACTTATCCAACACACGAGTGAATTCATCGGCCATGTGCCGGGCGGAGAAATGGCGTTCGACTCGTTCGCGACCGGCAGCGCCCATTCGCGCCCGCAAGTCGGCGTCACGCAGCAGCTCAATCACCCATCGAGCGAGTCCGGCGGCGTCACCCGGTTCGACAAGAAAGCCGGTCTCGTGATGCACGACCGTCTCCGACGGGCCGCCGCGATTCGTGCTGACGACCGGCTTACCGGACGCCATCGCCTCGACATTGACGATGCCGTAACTCTCGAAATGCGAACTGCACACGACGACATCCGCCGCCGCGATGACTCGCTCGGTGTCGGCGCGAAAGCCGAGATACTTCAGGCGTGACCGCAACAACGGCTCCGTCTGTGCATTGACGAGAATCTGCTGCTTGTAACGGTCACCCGCCGAACCCGCGTCGATATTCTCGCCGGCGACGATGAAGCGTACCGCCGGGACTTGCAACGCGACTTGACGCGCCATCGCTTGAAAGACATCGTGCCCCTTGACATCTTGAAAGCGGGCAATCAAAGCGACAACCGGCGCATCTATCGGCAGATTGTTCTCGAAACGCAGCCGGATACCATCGACATCGGGATGAAAGCGGTCGGTATCCACACCCGAATAGAGCAGATGCACATCATCCGGCGGCATGAAGGGCGGGTCGCCGAGAAAGCCATCCTTGATTGCTTTTGACCGCGCAAAGATGGTATCCAGTTGCTTGAAAAAATTACGCTGCCACCACTTCGGATGAAACCACCAACCCCAACATGTCCAGATAATGGGGACATGTGCGCGTCTTGCGGCGGGCAATGCCATCGGCAGGGTGTGATAATCGCTGTGGACGAGGTGGATGTTGTGTTCACGAATGAGCGACACAATTTTATGGCTGATGGGCAATAGCGCCCACAACGCCGGGATGAAATACGTCGTCGCGCCGCGCCACGCGGCGATGTGTACCGGCCAGCCACTCGCACGCCACCGCTCGCTGAGTTGTCCTTCTGCCGGGACGAGCAAATGCGGATTGAAACGCGACGAGTCGAGATGCGACGCGAGCGTCACGAGGTCGGTTTCGCCGCCGCCGAGTCCCGTATATGACGTGACGAACAACAATTGCGTGCGCGGGTCGTCGGTCATGTTTTCCTACCGATGCAGAAATGTATAGGGGCACAGCACGTTGTGTCCTCATGTCCAATATCGCAGGGGGGCACAGGGGGTTGCAGGCAACGCTTCAACGTCGCCAATATTCTCTGTGCCTTTGTCTTTCTGCGTTGAATAATCTTTTTGCTTTTCTTTGCGTTCTTTGCGCCTTTATGGTTTATTATCTTTTTGCTCTCGCAGAGGAAAACAGTTGGCATTATCCGCCTCCCGTCCCGAAGGCGAAGATGAAGATTAAACCGGCGAACAAAACACTGGCGAAAATCAATTTCTGCATCAGGCCTTCGCGGGTTGTCGTCTCGCGGAAAATCGTCGGCGCGATTTGCGTCAGCACCCAGCCGACCGCGATACCGAGAAAAATGCGTGTGCTGTCCAAGACGCTGACGAGCGCTATCGGGCCGAGCGCGAGCGCCATGGTTTTGACGAATTGTCGCAAAATGAAAATTGACTCGTTGGCAAATAAGACACCAAGCGCCAAACGTCTCGTGTGCCGCAGGCGATGATTGAAGGCATGGCGCACCGGTGGCACAGCGAGATAAAAGCATAGGCCACCAAACGCGAATCCCAATGCTTGATACGTCGTGATGCTGACGAAGACCGACACATTGACTGTATCGCCTTGTATCGCTTCGAGTTGTGGGTTGTTGACGATAATCCACTTCATGAGAATATCGCTGACCGACCACGTTATCACTGCGCCGAGCACGTAGAAGAATGTCCGCGAGAACGACAGTACCCCGGCCTCACGTTTGAGCGAGAGGCCGACCGTCGCGCTGAGAATGAGTACAAAGCCGACGAATTGCGGTATTGTCAGCACTTCGTCTAATATGAGCACCGATAGCACGAGTATCACGACCGGCACGAGTTGTGTCCACAAGACGATGCGGCTCGTCTCTTCACGAATCAACGCTCGAAAGAGCAGGAACGTCCCGATGACAATCGACGCCCCTGTCGCCATGATGAGCAATGTGATGTCGAGCGGGTAGGTGATGCGGCCATTGACGAGCCACAGGATTGCCCCGACAGTCCCTTGCACGATGGCGAGGAAAATCGGCACACTGCGTGCGTCCGGCACTTCGCGTTCGATGACGTATTTGTCGGTGAAATTGACGATGGTATAGATGATGGGCGCTGCCAGCGCAAAAATGAGCCAGTTCATGCTGCATATTCTACCGCATGATGCTGAGCCAAGCGAGAATGACGAGTCGCTTGCGGCAATCCTATTGACATCATGAGGGCATTTCTGTTAGGGTTTTAGTATCTAAAATAATGAACGGTTCATAGGTGTTGGGATATGACGAATATGATTTCCGGTGCTGTTGCACCTGATACCGAGTTGCTTTCGATTGATGATGCACGCAGAATCGCTCGATTTTTTCAGGTGCTTGCCGACCCAACCCGTGTCCGAATTGTTAAAGCTTTGGCCGACGGTGAGATGTGTGTCACCGACCTGACTGAAGGCTTGAAGATGGATCAGTCCGCCATTTCGCATCAACTCAAATATTTGCGCGAAATGAAGCTTGTGCAGTGGACGAAGACCGGACGACATGTCTACTATCGCTTGGACGACCCCCACTTGCGCCAAATCCTCATGAGTAGTATCGAACACCTCGAACATACATAATCGTTTTTCCTCAATGTTCTTGCATACATGCTGTCTTTAATCTCGTCTATGTTGCGATTGTTTCTCGTATCATTCCTGATGTGGGGGATAGGCACGACGCAAGCACAACCCGCATCGGAGATCGTCATCACACAGGATAATGTGCAGCAATTACAACTCGTTCGCATTATTCGGGCGCACGAGGATGCGGTGCGCGATATTGTCTTCAGTCCCGATGGTCGCTACATCGTGACGGCGAGTGATTATCTCGACAACACAGTACGGGTGTGGCGTATCGACAGTGGCGAACGCATTGCGGAGATGAATGCACACGTATCCGGGGTACTCGCGTTGGCCTATCATCCGCGCCGCAATCTCATCGCATCTGCCGGTGGCGATGGGATGATTCGATTGTGGGATGTGACCCTCTCGCAAGTATTACGCACATTTAGCGGGCATGACGGCAGTGTGTTGGACGTTGCCTTCAACCCCGAAGCGACGATACTCGCATCCGCCGGTGAAGACGGCAGCGTGCAGTTGTGGGATGTAGCGCGTGGTAATCGTCTACAATTGATTGACGACAATCTTGGCGCGGCGCGGCGTGTCATGTTCTCTGCCGATGGTGCGCAATTGATGATTCTGTATTGTCATGCAACGGTCATTCGGTCGGTTGAAGGCGGCAAACTTGTTGACAAACTCGATATTGAACTTTTCGGCACACAGACGGCCATCGCAGAAAACGGCGCTGCGACACGAATTGTCGTATCGGACGGCGAATCGGTGCGATGGTGGGATGCACGCACATTTGACGAGACGCATCCCCCAATACCCGTGACGAATATCAATGATTTGGCCTTCACGCTCGAAGATGATGTCTTAGCCGGGAGCAAGTTGGATGATGGTGCGATACATTTATGGGATGCGGAGACCGGTGAGCAATTGGTCACTTTACCAGAGCACCGGCTCGGTGCTTACAGTATCGCTTTCAATCCGGCGGGGACGCTCTTGGCTGTTGGAGGGGGTGACGGCACGGTGTTGGTGTGGGCTGTCGGTGATGGCGCGGTTTGTCATGTGATTGCGCGCGCAACGGCGAATTTACGAGCGGAACCGGGCACACAATTTCGAGTCGAAGATGTGCTGCGCCATAATGTTGGTGCGCGGGCGATTTTGCGGACGATTGATGACGAAGGTTTTACGTGGTGGCAGGTCGAAAACGGTTTGTGGATTCGCGATGATGCTGTTGTCGATGAGGGCAATTGCGATGACTTGCCGATACAGTGACAAAGCGCAGAGATGGGGAGAGAAAATTGGTCATGGGTAACTTTGGTCTGTGTAGGGGCGACCCACCGGGTCGCCCCTACGGAAAACGTGCAATTTGTTCACAATAGCAATTTCTGATTACTTTGTATCTTTCCGGTTGAATTGATTGCCTCAAAGCACACTTTAGGCAGGCGGTTGCAACAACACTTTGGAGACATTGCCCGGCGCATCAATCAGGCGGTCGAACCACTTGCCGCCATCCGCCAACGGCGCTTCGACAATCCACGGGTCGAGCCGGACTTTATCTTCGGCCAAGAGTGCCACCGCTTCGGCAAAATTCGCCGGTGAATAAGCGAATGACCCGCGCACGACAATCTCGCGCCGGATGATGTCTGCGGCGGGGACTGTGCTCGTTTCTTCGTGCAACCCACTGAAAATCACTGTCCCGGCTGCCATCGTCGCCGAAATACATTGTGCCCGGGTAATCGCAAGGCCGACGGCATCGACTGCGACGACGACACCACGTTGACGTGTGGCATCATGCACATGGCTGACAACATCGTCCGCCTTCGGGTCGATGGCGACGCCGCCGAGCGCTCCCCCCATTGCCAAACGTTCGCCGTCGGTGTCGGCAATGAAGACCCGCCCCGCATCTTTCAACAACAATGTTTGCATCGCCAATAAACCAATCGGCCCGGCGCCAATCACGAGACAATCTTGCCCGGCGACATCACCGGCCAACTCGGCGATACGCACGGCACAACCCACCGGCTCCGCCATCGCGCCCGTCCGCAACGAGACGGTATCTGGCAGCACCGTGACAGTCGATGCGGGCACGGTCACATATTGGGCATACGCGCCGGGACGATGTGCGCCGATCAGCCGCCGCGATGGACACAATTGGTCGAGGCCGCGTTCTTGATATTCGGACGGTTCGGTGCAATACAATGGATTGACCGTCACCGCTTGCCCTTCGTGCAAATCATCGCTGACGGCGCTCCCTACAGCGGCAATCGTGCCAGAAAATTCGTGCCCCATAACCAAAGGCGGGACTCGTAACGCACTGTGCCCAAGATACCCGCTCAACTCCGAGCCGCAGATACCGGCATAAGCGACCCGTATCAACACCTCGTCCGGTTGTGGTGTCGGGATGTCCTGTGTTTGCATTTGCATTTCTCGCGGCGCTGTCCAAACCAATGCCTGCATGGTGGCTGATGTCATGAGCTTCTCTTTCGATTGTTGGTTGACCATCCAGTATAGTATATCGTATTCGATTAATCGTCGGCGGCCAATGTCTTTTTGATTTGGTCGATATGATTGCCGCCATGCCACGCATATATTTCGAGGATACGCTCCACTGACTGCGCACGCTTAGGGTCACCGTCGTACCAACCGACACGCGCCCAATCTTCTTCGCTCAAACGCTCGAACAAATTCGCCCAACGCTCGTGCAAACCACGTAAAATCATCAGCGATGCTTCAATCGGCGTACTCTCGACATCGGCGAGATCAGCGACTTCATCTTGTAGATAGCCCTTCAGATACGGTGTGTCTTCGGTCAAAATCAATTTCATGCGCACGATGGCATTGGTATGCGAGTCGGCCAGATGATGGACGATTTGCTGCACTGTCCACTCGCCGTCGAGATAGGGAGTCGTCAATTGTTCCGGCGTCAGGTCTTTGACCAATGCCTCGAGTTCCGCCGGAAAGGTGCGAATCGTTTCGATATGTATCCGTCGTTCTTCGGGTGTCGCCATCAGATTGTCCTCGTCCATTGAAAAATAAAAGAAAAATAAAAACGATTCAACACAGGGACGCCGGGTTAAATCGTGATTCTTATTGATTGGTCGGTTCAGCAACAACATACGTCATTGCGCCGCCTTCGAGTCGGGCGACGGTGGGGCGCAGCAATAACAACGCGGTTTGTTGATAGGGCGCGGTGAAAGTTTCGACGATTTCTTGTGTCACCGGGTCAAGCAGATAACCGAGTACCGTGCCGCCTGCGACAATTGTCCCGATGTCGGCTGTGCGCACTTCGGGGAGGAATACCCCGCCGCGCGAAGGTCGCAAAACATGCGTACTGCCAACCGGTATTGAGTCGCCTAGTGGTTCGATGCCATCTGCCGGGGTCAATACACCGGCGATACCGAGCGCTCGTCGCAGCCCAAGCGCGATTCGCTCCGCCCATTGCGCCTCTTCTTCGCTACGACCGCCCATCTCAATCGCTGCGACTTGCGCCCCTTGTGAACGGGCATAACCGGTCAGCGTCACAGTGCGGTCGGGTGCTGCGACAATGAACGGAGCGCCGAATGCCCGCGATAACGCTTCACCACCGGGCATCTGAAAAGCGAACGAATTGACGCACCAACTGCCGCCGCCGTGTAGGTCGATGACGACAGAAACGTCATGCAGGGCTTTCTCGGTGAGGACACTCGCGAGGCGCTCTGTATGTGAGCCGTCGGCATTGCCAGGGAAGCTGCGATTGAGGTCAAGCATATCGAGCGGTGCGTTGCGGCTGTCGGCTTGCATCGCGAGTGGATTGGCGACCGGGACGACGCGCAATGTGCCGCGCAATTCATCTGTCGATGTGTGTGCAAGCAGCTTGCGAATCGCCCACGCACCCCACGGCCCTTCATCGCCGTGAATCCCGGCGGTGACGAGAGCCACCGGGCTTTCCGTCCCAATCTGCCCGATGCCTAAATTCACATAACCGACACCCGCGCCCGCAGGAATGGGTGTATATGCCCACGTAATCTGTTCGAGAAGTGTTGGCATGTGTATCCCCTTGAAAATTCAACCGAGAGAAAATTGCTGTGGCAACAGCGTTTGCGTTATTCGCCGAGTGTTTGTGCGCTGTGGTTTCACTATACCGCACGGGAAACTATCGACCAAATCATTTGTTATAGCCAATCGGATCATCACAATAGGAGATATTATGCAAATTTTATGTGTGGTTATTGTGCCTCAAAGAATAGTGTTATAATTCAGGGCGATTTGTCGAGATACTGTATTTCATGGACATTAATGCTGGAGGTATACCAACATTGTTCGATTTAATTCAAGCGACAAGCGACCATCTTGATACACTCGTTCCCCTATTTGATGCTTATCGTCAATTTTATGAGCAAACATCCGATGTGATAGGGGCGCGTACTTACCTCAGCGAACGGTTGAAGAATCAAGAGGCGACTGTCTTTCTTGCCTTGGATCCGGGCGGCGTAGGACTCGGGTTTACATTGTTGTATCCAAGTTTTTCATCAGTTTCGATGCGGCGGATATGGGTGTTGAATGATTTATTCGTCACGCCCGACGCCCGTAAACAGGGAGTCGGCGAGGCGTTGCTCAATCGGGCGCGGCAACACGCCGCCGAGACCGACGCCCGCAGCTTGATGTTACAAACCGCCATCGACAACATCCCGGCGCAGTCGTTGTACGAAAAACTCGGCTGGGTGCGCGATGAAGATTTTTATGTGTACACATTGCGTGTAGAGTGAGGCGACTACAATGACTCATGAAGCGTTGACATCCCGCGAGTACCGTTACTTCGACCCCAACCCAGCGCAGCGCACTTTAGCTGCGCAATTATATGACACCGTTGCCGACCTGCCTTTGATTTGCCCGCATGGGCACGTTGACCCGCGTTTATTCGCCGATGCCAATTATCGCTTCGGCACACCAGTTGATTTATTGATTGTCCCGGATCATTATATTTTTCGCATGTTATATTCAAAGGGCATTGCGCTGCAAGACCTCGGCATCCCGACACAGGATGGCACGCCGGTGCAGGAGAATCATCGCACCATCTGGCAACTTGTCGCCGACCACTGGCATTTGTTTCGCGGCACCCCGACCGACATCTGGATTCGTGACGAGCTTGAGCGCGTCTTCGGCATTACAGAAAAGCTCAACAGCCAAAATGCTCTCGCAATCTACGATCAAATTGAGCGACAATTGCAAGCAGCACACTTCACGCCGCGCACATTGTACACGCAATTCAATATCGAGATTTTGGCGACGACCAATGCCGCAACCGATACACTCAGTCATCATCAGACCATTCAACGGTCGTGGTGGACTGGGAAAGTCATCCCCACTTTTCGCCCAGACGCAGTTGTCAACATTCACGATGATCATTGGCGCGACGAGATCAATCGATTGAGTCAAGTTTCAGGTGTGACGGTCAGAGATTACCCGACATACATTCAAGCATTGGAGCAACGGCGCACATTTTTCAAATCGTTGGG
>RFIA01000277.1 GCA_003695675.1 Chloroflexota bacterium | reverse complement strand
CGATTTTTCGGCGGTTTAGGACGTGTTTTGCCGCGTTGTTCCCGACCGAGTAATCGCAAATCTGCGATCATGTCACCAGCATTTTGATACCGGTCATTCGGTGACTTAGCCATCGCCTTCAGAATGAAGTGATCCAAATTTTCTGGTAGCGTTGGGACAAGACTGCTCGGCAAGGGGATTTCATCGTTGAGATGCTTGAGGATGATGGCGAGCGGGGCTTCGCCATCATACGGCAATTGACCGGTGACCATTTGGAACAGAATGACCCCTAACGAGTAGAGGTCAGAGCGTTCATCACCAGCTTCGCCAAGACCTTGTTCGGGCGCCATGTATGCTGGTGTGCCAATCATTCCACCCGATGCGGTGAATTGGGCGCCGGTCACAATTTTGGCGATCCCAAAATCTGTGAGGATCACACGATTGTTGCCGTCCAACATCAGATTAGCTGGCTTCACATCGCGATGAATCATATTTTGTTTATGGGCATACGAGAGCGCATTCGCCGCCTCGAATGTAATCCGAAGGGCTTCTATGAGTGGGAGCATGTCGCCATTTTCGGTCAAATTGAACAAGCGGTCTTTGAGCGTTGGACCTTCGACCAGTTCCATGACCATATAATAGCTCTCGGTGTCGGTATCGTAATCAAAGTCGTAGACTTGTACGATGCCGGGATGTTTGAGCTTGGCGACATTTTGCGCTTCGCGCTCGAAACGAGTTTTGAATTCTGGATCATCTGCTAAAAACGCATGAAGCACTTTGATGGCAACGTAGCGGTCAAGACTGGCATGATAAGCACGATAAACTTCCGCCATGCCACCACGCCCAAGACGTTCCAGAACTTCGTATTTGCCTATCTTTCGTCCAGACACGGATTAGATGATTGCCTTACGATGTGTCATATCATCACAAATATCAGAACAAGCTATACCTTATATTAACCTTACTCGCCTCAAATGCCTACAACGAAACCTTAAGACTCTGGGAATATTTTGTGATTTCCCAGAGCCGTCGTATGCTCTGCAAGGCTATTTGCGGATACCGCCCTCAGTCATTGATGTGGCGTCAAGCGCCGCATCGGCTTCATCTTCAGTCATGTAACCCAGTTCGATAACCACTTCGCGCACAGTTTTATTTTCTGCTAATGCTTTTTTGGCGACTTCAGCACCCTTGTTGTAGCCGATTATTGGATTGAGCGCTGTCACCAGAATCGGATTGCGTGCTAGCCAGCCAGCAGCTTTGTCGGGATTTGCGACAAGGCCTTTAGCACAACGTTCAGTGAAGGCTTTGACCGAACCAATCATGACATCCATCATTTGGAACAAGTTGTAACCCATAATCGGCATCATCACATTGAGTTCCAGTTGGCCCGCCTGTGCGCATAGCATGACGGTTGTGTCGTTGCCGATGATGTGGAACATCGCCATATCAAGCATTTCGGCCATCACAGGGTTGACCTTGCCCGGCATAATTGATGAACCCGGTTGTACAGGAGGGCAGGTGAGTTCGGCGAGGCCGGTCGTCGGCCCGCTTGAAAGCAGGCGCACATCATTGGCGATGCGAACGAGGTCTTGTGCCATTGACCGCAACGCGCCAGAAAAGAAAACAGCATCTTGATGCGATTGCATCGACTCAAACAGGTCGGTTGATTCATACAAAGTGAGGCCGCTGAGTTCACTGATTTTCGCAATCATCCGACTGTGATATTCGGGATGGGCATTCAAGCCGGAACCTGTTGCCGTCCCGCCGATGCCGAGGCGTCGCAACCCGCCCGCCGCTTGCTTGATTTTTTCGATATTGCGTTCAATTGCTGTTGCCCATGCACCGACTTCCTGTCCCAATCGCACAGGGACAGCGTCTTGCAAGTGGGTGCGGCCACTTTTCGTGATACTATCCCATTCTTGCGCTTTTTCGCGGAAAGCATCGGCTAATGTTTGAAGTGTCTCGGTCAATTCGTCAAGCCTCCATAGACAGCCGAGACGAATCGCCGTTGGGATCGTGTCGTTCGTGCTTTGCGCCATATTGACATGATCGTTGGGATGCACGGGCTTTTCGGTATCATCCAAAGCGAAACCGAGAATCTCGTTGGCGCGATTGGCGATGACTTCGTTGGTATTCATGTTGTGGCTTGTGCCCGCACCGGCTTGGAAAGGGTCTACGACAAATTGGTCGTCATGCTGCCCAGCCAGCACCTCGTCGCTGGCTTGAATAATGGCGTCAGCGATTTTCGCGTCTAGCAAGCCGAGGTCTTTATTCACTTCGGCGGCGCTGCGTTTGATAAGCGCCATACTCCAGATGAAAGCGCGATATTGCTTCAATCCACTAATTGGAAAATTTTCAACAGCGCGTTGTGTTTGCGCGGCGTAATATGCTTTTGCTGGGACTTTGACCTCGCCCAACGAATCTTTTTCGATTCTGAAATCGGACATCGAATAGGCCTCCATGTGTTCTCAAACAAAAAGACGCTACTTTATTGTAGCGCCTTTTCGATCACTTTTGAATGATGCGGGTTTATTTTGCAGCTGCGAAACGGTTGGCAACTTCATCCCAATTGACGACATTCCACCACGCAGCGATATAATCGGGGCGGCGATTCTGATACTTCAGGTAGTAGGCATGTTCCCATACATCGAGGCCGAGAATTGGGGTTTTGCCTTCCATCAATGGCGTGTCTTGATTCGGTGTTGACGTCACGACGAGTCTGCCACTATCTACGACAAGCCAACCCCATCCCGAACCGAATTGACCACCAGCCTTGCTTGAAAATTCGTTTTTGAAAGCATCGAAGCTGCCAAAAGCAGAATTAATCGCGTCGGCGAGTTCGCCGCTAGGTTCACCACCTCCATTGGGACTCATGATTTGCCAGAATAGGCTATGATTGGCAAAGCCGCCACCATTGTTACGCACGGCGCCGCGAATATCTTCCGGCAGACTGTTCAAATTGGCGAGTAATTCTTCAATCGATTTACCCTGTAAGTCGGCGTGACCTTCAAGCGCGGCATTCAATTTGTTGGTATAACCAGCATGATGTTTGTCATGATGAATTTCCATTGTGCGAGCATCGATATGCGGTTCAAGTGCATCAAAAGCATAAGGCAGTGCAGGCAGTTCAAAAGCCATGATTATATCTCCTTTGATTGTTTTTAAATCAATAACGTGATTATATGTGAGGTTTGACAGCTCTTATTCTATCATATTCGTTGGACAGTGTCGAAACAAACTGGTCAAAAGGACTATGAAAATCTGCCCAATGGACGTATAAACGAAGCAATTCTAACGAGAAAATAATCTAGGCTGCCGCCCTGCGATGAATTTTCCACGACTACAACGCTATCTCAAGATATTGCTTGGCCTTTTTCTTTT
>RFIA01000276.1 GCA_003695675.1 Chloroflexota bacterium | reverse complement strand
GGCTACAAAGTCTTCACCCGGCTGACGGGCAAGTCGCCGCGCGTGTAAAATTCAACCGCTAAGACGCAAAGGTCGCAAAGAGAAGTGGTGCGCTAACGAAGTGGGTGTACGCTCCTTGCGCATCAAGATAAGCCTCAATTGTTTTGAAACGTTCGTTTTTCGCATCCACCCCACCCCTAAATCCCCTCCCCGTGTACGGGGAGGGGACTTGCACGGCGGTCGTTTCGCCTTTTTCTCCCCCTCTCCGTGTACGGAGAGGGGGCCGGGGGGTGAGGTTGGAAAGCATTCACCCGGTCAAACACGAGCTTGCAATGAACCCGCTCTGCATTCCCTGCATCTAGGTTCCTCTGCGTTGCATCTTCGGCATCACTGCAAGATGACGAGGCACTCGGCATCACCGATGCGACAGGTGGCGATGGGGTCGTTGTTGCGCCGGACTTCAAAGGTGGCGTTCGGGTCGTCATTCAGCCAAAACCAACGCGGCGCGCCGAGTTGCAGCCATGCCCGCCGCGACTCGCAGAAGTCCGGTTGTTCGAGCAACGTCACTTCCGTCGTCCACAATTGAAAGCATTGACCGGGCGCTAAGCGCAGTCCGGATTCGGTGATGTCAAGCATCTCGGCGTCGAACACGAGGTCGTTGCCGTCGGCGACCGGCTGCACAAATTGAAGCCCGCGCAGGCTGATGTCTTCGTCCATGTCGAGATTGGAAAACACGAGCGTCCGGTCATCGTAGCGGAGCAATACCGTCTTTGAGCGCGAGACGATGGCTTCGAGTGTTGACGCGCGGCTCGAATTTGCGGCGCCAGTCGCTTGTGCAGCGACGGCCGTGGCCGCCTGCAACCGCGCATCTTCCTCAGCGACTACCGCCGTCGCTGCTTGTTGGCGTGCGACTTCTTCCGCAGCCCGCGCCGTCGCCGCTTGTTGTGCGGCGTCCGCTTCTGCCGCCGCCGCCGTCGCCGCTTGGAACAAGGCGTCGCCTTGCGCGACTGTCGCCGTCGCCGCTTGCAACAAGGCCTCGCCCTGTGCAATCGTGGCTGTCGCTGCCTGAGCTTGTGCCTCTTCTTGAGCGACAACCGCCGTCGCCGCCTGTTGTTGCGCGATACCCTGCGCGATGGTCGCGGTTGCTGCTTGCGCTGCGGCGTCCATCTCTGCCGCGACTGCTGTCGCCGCTTGTCGCTGCGCATCGGCTTCCGCCGCTGCCGCCGTCGCCGCTTGGAACAAAGCCTCGCCCTGTGCGACTGTTGCCGTCATCGCCTGCGCGACCGCTTCTTGCTGCGCGACGATGGCTGTGCTTGCGCTGTCTTCCGCCCGGTTGCGTTGTGTGCTCGCATCTTGAAACAACACGAATGACGCAATCGCGAGCGTCAACGAAATCAACATGGCGGCTGTCGCAGCGATGAATAAACGCCGCTGCCGCTCGTGCGCAACTTTTCGGCTCGTCGTGATATATTCGGCGTGGAGGTCGGTGGGATGCGGGTTCTTGCGCACACCGGCTGTGAACCACTGCTCAGCGACTTGAATCTCGCTGCCGGTGAGCAGCAAACTGTTGTTGCGTTCTGACTCTGCCCACTCTTTGGCGCGCACCAATAGGCGTGTGTGTTCGCGCACATGATGCAAGTCGGTTTCGAGCGCGTCGAGCATCGCTTGCGTCGCTTGCTTCAGATTAGCACGGTCATTCATGAAAATCCAATTGTGCGAACTGATGGCCGGGTGCAGCGCGGCTTTGTCGGCCTCATCAATCAAGTCGCGATACAGAATCGGCACGAAGCGCTTGTTGTTGGCGACAGCGTGTTCGATTTCGTTGTAACACACTTCCGAATTGACCGAGTTCGGGCTGATGACGAAAGCGAATGTGTCCGCCCCTTCGATGCCCTTTTGAATTTCTCGCCACCAATCGGCCGTCAGTGGAATATCTTGCCAGTCAATCCAGATGTCGTTTTGGGAACGCCCAGAACGAATGAGAAATTCGTACAACTGCCGCACAAATTGCTCATCTTTGCGGGAATACGAAATGAATACATCAACCATCGCGACTCGACTTCCTGTTCAACCTTAAACTGCTATCGTACCTGCTCAATATCCTCGGATTGTGTGTCCGTTGCGGTTGGCATGGATATGAATGTAATGGTTTTAATTATAACAAAATTAAAATTTGAGCAGCCAGCAGAAGGTTATGATCTTCAAATGGTTGTAGACATTGTCGGCTTGTTCGGTCGAAGGCATTATCGACCGGCAGCGCTCGAGACGGTCGCCGCTTGCGCTTCGCGTTCGTTGCGGCGCAAGGTCACGTCGGGGCGAAAGGCAAGAGTCGCCGGCAAGGCGAGCGCTGTCAACGCCGCGACAACGAGCATCCCCGCGACAATCTCAAATGCTGCCGTGAGGCCAATCGCGTCGGAAAGCAGGCCGATGACGAATGTCCCCAACGCGCCCGACCCAAAGATGAAGCCGAGTATCGCGCCCGAAGCGAAGCCTTTTTTGCCGGGGATAATCTCCTGCGCCATCACAACGATGATGCTGTGCGAACCGCCGCTCAACCCACCGGCAGCAATCGCGACCACAAATGCGGTCACCCCATCGGTGATGGGCAATAGAAACACCATCGGTGCGGAGGCAATCGTGCCGATAGCCATCACATAACGCCGGTCGAAGCGGTCGGCGAGATTGCCGAATACCATCCCGGCAATGCCTGACGATAACCAGAACAAACTCGTGATGAGGCCGAACTGTGCCGATGTCCACCCTTTGCCACTGAACAAGACCGGGATGAAGGGGACGATGCCCGGTTGCGCGAAACTACGTATCGTGACCATCAACGCGAAGATGAGGAATGTTTTCCAGACGATCCCCGCGAATGGACTCGACTTTGCCACTTGTGTTGTTTCCTCGACCGCCACAACCGCCGGTTTGGGTTCGGCGCGCGGCAGCGAAAAGCCCATGAAGAAGACCGCCGGGATAGCGGCCAGACCGAGTACGAAGACCGGCCAGATGCTGCCTTGTTCCAACACCCGGCCATTCAACGCCGGGAGCGTGGCGGTGAAGATATTGTGATGCGTCGTCGTGAAGTCCAGCAACAAGCCGACAACCGCCGGGCCAAGCGCAAGACCAAGCTGCCCGGCGAAAAAGAAAATCGAGAGATTGCTCGCAGAGCGTGTGTGGTCGGCTTCGGCGGCGTTCATCGCACCGGCGGGATGAAAGGCGCCGCTGCCCAATGCAGAGAGCGCATACGGGATAATCATCAGCCAAAAGTGTTCGGTCAAAGCCAGTGCCATCGCCAACATGATGAAACTCACCGACCACGCGACCCCCAATGTGCCCAACTCGCGCGTGCCGCGTTTGTCCGCCAGCCAACCAAAAAACGGTTGACTGAACGACCCCATCAACTGCCGCGAACTGACGGCTAAACCAATTTGCGTATTGCTAATCGGGAAGAGATGCAAGCTCAAAAAAGCAAGCAGCACCGGCCCCGTGCTCATGAAGAAGTCGTTCGTCATGTGACCGGCGGCAACAGCCCAGAAGACCCGGCTACGCGGTAAAAAGGCCATATAAGTATCCTCAAAATGATTGCGATGCGAACTCTGATAGCATGATGGCGGCGAAAGCCCGATGTGTCAATTGTGATTGGTCTATTGGGTATATGGGCGCCCCTGTTCTACAAAATTATCGGGCGAAACGCGCCACATCAAATACCGAAATGTCCGTCGTGATCGATTCTCCGAGCGCCCACATTGCGGCGATTTTGCCGCTATAGGGGCCGAGCATCAACCCATACGTGCCATGCCCCGCCGCGACAAAAAGATT
>RFIA01000275.1 GCA_003695675.1 Chloroflexota bacterium | reverse complement strand
TGCTGAGACTAATCGATACTGGATTAACGAAAATTTGCTCAATATTGAGGTGGGTGGCAATCTTGTCAATATTGCTGAGGTCGTCTTAAAAATCATTGATGCTTATGTTGATACAAAACAACAAGCCTTTCAAAATTTCATTGAAAATATGCAGAGCATCCAGAATATTCAGAATGAACAATCAGAACAGGCATTTGCCCTTATTGCCTCATTACTCAATCCACAGGTTGATGCACGCATATTTGAAATCATCAGCTTTGCACTTCTCAAGGTTTATTATTCTGACCAAGCTATTTATTGGGGCTGGACACCTGACACACTTATTGAAGACTCATTGACACTCTTCAAAACTGGCCGAACCAACGCAAACGATGGCGGAATCGATTTTGTGATGAAACCATTGGGGCGTTTTTTTCAGGTCACTGAGACGGTTGACGTCAATAAATATTTTTTAGATATTGACAAGATTCAACGTTATCCCTTGACATTCGTCATCAAGTCGGAGGCCTCCGCCGATTCCATTCTCAAAGCAATACGCTATCAAGCCCAGCAAACCTATCAGGTACGTGCTATCGTTGAAAAATATATGGCCGCAATTGAGGAGATAATAAATATTCCCATTTTGCTAGAGCGATTTGAAGAAATACAAAATAAGAATAAACTCAACCGAGTGATTGACGAGATCATTCTTCATAGCAAGGTTGAATTTAATCTTGATAATTTTGCTTCAAAAGACGATCAAAATGAATAACCCAGCACTCTTAAACGAACAACATTACATCAATCGCATTTTGCTCGGCGACTCGTTCGAGATACTCTCGTCATTCCCCGACGATTGCGTTGACCTCATCTTCGCAGACCCGCCGTATAACTTGCAACTCAATCAGGCATTGTGGCGACCGAACAACACCAAAGTCGATGCCGTCAATGATGCGTGGGATCAATTCGACAGTTTCGCAGCCTACGACGACTTCACCCGTGCGTGGTTGCTCGCCGTCCGCCGGGTGATGAAACCGACGGCGACAATATGGGTGTCCGGCACCTATCACAATATCTTTCGTGTCGGCAGCATCATGCAAGATGTCGGCTTTTGGATTCTCAACACCGTGACGTGGTTCAAGCCAAACGCCATGCCGAACTTTCGCGGCACACGACTCAAGAATGATGTCGAATTTGTGATATGGGCCAAGTATGATGAGCGCAGTCGTTACACCTTTCATCATCATCTCGTCAAGCAATTCAACGACTTCAGCGCGGGCAAGCAGCTTGGCTCGGTGTGGCATATCGGCGCGACGAGCCGAGCCGAACGACTGAAAGACGACGCGGGCAACAAGCTGCACTCGACCCAAAAGCCGGAAGAACTGCTCAAACGCATCATCGTCGCCAGCAGCAATCCCGGCGATGTCGTCCTCGACCCGTTCGTCGGTAGCGGGACGACCGCCGCCGTCGCCAAGCAACTGCACCGCCGATGGATAGGCATCGAACGCGAGCCGCGTTATGTCGCCGCCGCACGAGAGCGCGTCGAACAGACCCAACCGCTTCTACCAAATGACCCATTGATTGCAGGCGCGACACGAGAGAAACCCAAGCGCGTGCCATTCAAGTTATTGATTGAGCAAGCCTATCTCACAGTTGGGCAGACGCTGTATCTCGACAAACCGGAACACGAAGCGACGATCATCGAAAATGGGCAAATCCGCGCCAACGGTTTCGTCGGCTCGATTCATCGTGTCGGCGCCCAATTGAAACAGACGCCATCGTGCAATGGGTGGAAGCATTGGTACTTCGTCGATGACGACGGGCAACGACGACAGCTTGACGATTTGCGCAACGCGGTTCGCGCCACCACAAAGCGATGAAAGTGTTGCCGGGCATTGCGCGCTCCTCCCAACCTCACCCCCTAGCCACTTCTCCACCACATGCGGAGAGGAGGAGAAAAGGCGAAACGGTCGCCACGGATTTTCTCTGCGGCGCTGCGTCTCTGCGTTAAATTGTTTCGTTTTTCTTGGCGCTCTTTGCCTCTTTGCGGTTGAATTTCGGAGGAGAGACGTTACGCTTTAACAGCTAGCGGCACTTGTTAATCGACAAAGCGATATTTGAACAATGTCCACAACGCGAGAGGCGCATCCGTCCATTTGATTTTCTTGCCTTCGTCCCACTCGCGGCCATTGTACGAAATCGGGACTTCATAAATGCGGATGCCTTGCTTCAAAACCTTGGCCGTGAATTCCGGCTCGAATTCAAATCCTTTGGCGCGGATGACCATATCGTCAACCACTTCGGCGCGGAAGACTTTGTAACACGTTTCCATATCGCTGAGGATGGCGTTGTACATGATATTCGTGAAGAATGTCAAAATCCGATTGGCGACCATATTCCAAAAATTCATCGCCTTGCGCGGCCCGCCGAGAAAACGCGAACCATAAACGACCGTGGCGATCCCCTCTTCAATCGGCTTGAGCAATATCGGGTAATCGCGCGGGTCATACTCCAAATCAGCGTCTTGAATCAGGAAGACGTCGCCGGTGGCGGCGGCGAAACCCGTCACAAGGGCTGCGCCTTTGCCTTGATTGCGCTCGTGATAAATGATGCGGACGTGGGGACGTTCTTGCGCTTCGATTTCTTGCAGTACATCGCGGGTGCCGTCGGTTGACCCATCATCAACGATGAGGATTTCGCTGGCAATTCCCACCGCTTCTACGCGGTCAAGGACTTTTTCGACAGTCGTCACTTCATTATAGCAAGGGATGATGACACTCACCTTGAGTGAAATCTCATCGAGTTGATAACGAGTCATATCGGCATACGTCTGCATAAAACGATCCTGTTGCTATTTTGATGGGCAAATAACCGAGCGATTATAGCAGGTGGCGAGCAATCGACTAGGCTTTTTCGCGCCTATTCAAACTTTGAGACGAAGGCCGTCATTAAAATCTGCCGCTATTTCTGAACGCACCCTTCTTTGCATTGCCGAGTGTGCATAACGTCCTACTGTCGCCATAAACCTATCCGCAGTATACTTGAAATTACATCGCAAAAGCATATTGGTTTGTAACTGCTCAGATAGAGTCCGGAAAATAATTTAAAAAACCGCAAAGGCGCAAAGGATGCAAAGAGGCGATAAAGGTTGCACGATGATGAATACGTTGCGTGTTTTTTGTAGAGGCGCAGCGCGCTGCGCCCCTACATGCACCGATTTTTTGATGCGTCGAGCTTTGCGGTTCAATATCTTTTATCCTGCTCGACTCATTCCTACATACTGAGTAGATACGTTCATTTTAAGCATATTGATTAAGCATATTGAACAGAGTGCGGGGGAATCAGAGCCTATGCTAAAAAAAGTCGCCGGTGTCCTTGTCATCATGATTCTCATTTTGTTGCTGGCATTTTCGCTCATACCCGGCAACGCGCAGGAATTTGGCGTCAATTGGACGGCCACATTCTTCAACTCGACCGATTTGAGCGGCCCTGTCGTGGCAACACAAGTTGGCCTGCCCGGTGTGAATTTTAATTGGGGCGAAGGCAGCCCCGTGCCGGGTGCGGTCAATGTAGACCAATTCTCGGCGCGTTTTACATCGACGCAAACATTTGTCGATGGCACGTATGAATTCATCGTCACATCGGACGACGGGGTGCGTATGTTTATCGACGGCGTGCTTGTCCTCGACGAATTTGTGCCGCGCCCGTTGACGACGAATACGTTCATGTTCGCGATGACCGCCGGGAGTCATAGTTTGACGGTCGAATATTTTGAAGACCTCGATATGGCGAGCGTTTCGGTGCAATGGTTCTTGCGTAGTGCGGGCGGCGGAACGGGCACGCCGGGTCTCGTCGTCGGGACACCGTTGCCACCGACGGCGGTTCCGCCGACGGCGCTGCCAGAAATCCCGCCCGGCGCCATCACCGCAACGGTGATTCGCGCCCCGGTCTTGAATGTGCGCAGCGCACCGTCGGTGTTCTCCGAAGACATCGGCAACATCCTGCGCGGGCAAACCTTTCAGGTTGTCGGGCGCAACGCAAATGCGCGTTGGTTCCTGTTGCAATTGAGTGGTTTTCAAGGGTGGGCGATTGGCGCTTATCTCTTCATCCCACAGAACGAATTCAATGCGCCGGTCGTCAGCAATTTTATTCTGGAAGGCAACCCCGCAGCCATTTCGGGCATTGTCGCCCGCGCCGAAGGAACGATGCGCCTGCGGGCAGCGCCAACAATCTACTCAGAACAAATTGGGCGCATTCCTTGGGGCGGTGCGATGGCGGTCATTGGCCGCACATCGAACAATGAATGGTGGCAGGTCGTGTGGAAAGATACGCCGGGTTGGGTGTATTCCGCCTATCTCGAAATTGTTGAGGGGCGATTGGAAGATGTCCCCGTTACGGCCTAGCGCGATTCTCGCGGACACGAGTCATCGGCCATGGCCGTTGCCGTCGCAAGCATGGCTGATGACGCAAACATGGCGGCGGTTGTTGTTCGCGCATTGGCCGCTTGCGCCGGACGTCTTGCGCCCGTTGCTGCCGCCGCAACTCACGATTGATACGTTTGAAGGGCAGGCATGGCTCGGTGTCGTGCCCTTCGATATGATCGACGTCAAATTCCGCGATGCCATCCCTATGCCGTTGATGTCGGCTTTTGCCGAACTCAATGTCCGCACGTATGTGACGATCAATGACAAACCCGGTGTGTGGTTCTTCAGCCTTGACGCGGCCAGCAAAGTCGCGGTGCGCGGCGCACGGCTGCTCTATCATCTGCCGTATATGGACGCCGATATGCGCATGACCATGCGCGATGAGACGACCGAGTACGAAAGTTATCGCACGCATCGCCACGAGCCGCCTGCGGAATTCGTCGGCACATACTCCCCAACGTCGGATGTATTTCGGGCTGAGAGCGGTTCACTCGAAGCATGGTTGACCGAACGCTATTGCTTGTATGCGGCCAAGGGCGATACGCTCTATCGTGGTGAAATTCATCATGCGCGGTGGCCGTTACAACGCGCCGAAGCCGACATCCGCAGCAATACGATGGCGCAAGCCGCAGGCATCACCCTGCCGGACACCGCGCCCCTGCTCCATTATGCCGAACGCATCAAGGTCATCATCTGGCCGCTTCGCCGCGTAACCGACGCTTGAGCAGCCAGCGCACAGACCACAATCGACACAACCGTTGCCCGAATATATCGTCGTAGTATAATAGTGGGCGTGTTAGCGACCATTTCGGAGCAAACTGTGCCAATCATCAAAGAGGGCGAACTCGACATCATCAGCCACAGCGCCGAACAAACACAACGCTTTGGTGTCCGCTTAGGGGCGCTGCTGCAACCGGGCGATGTCATCTGCTTATCCGGCGATATGGGCGCAGGCAAAACCGTTTTCGCCACGGGCATCGGCAAGGGATGGGGCGCGAAACACGCATTGACCAGCCCGACCTTCAATCTTGTGCATGAACACACCCGCGATGCAGACAAAGTGCGCTTGTATCATCTCGACTGCTATCGATTAACGACTGCGGCTGAAGCGGATACGATTGGTCTTGATGACATGTTGGACTCCGCTGGTATTTTGGTCTTTGAATGGCCGGAACATATCGAAGCCGCCCTGCCCAAAAAACGCTTGTGGATTGAGATTCGGGTGATTGAACCGACACGCCGCAATTTCATGTTTGAAGCGCACGGCAAACGCTACGAAACCCTTGTGGCCGAATTTCGTAGGCAGATTTTGGGACGTTGACGCACAAATCGGAAAGCAAACCCGCCCATGTTACTCGCCATCGATACCGCGACCCGCGTCATGAGCCTCGCACTGCATGACGGTCAAACTTTGATTGCCGAACAAACTTGGCATTCACATAACAACCATTCGGTGCAGCTTGCCCCCGCGATTGAAACGATGTTGAACAACACCGGCCTTGAGATGGCGGCGTTGCGGGCGATTGCGGTTTCGGTCGGGCCGGGATCATACACCGGTTTGCGCATCGGCATCGCATTGGCGAAGGGCATGGCCGCCGCCCATCAGTTACCACTCGTTGGTGTCACAACGTTGGACACGATTGCTGCGGCACAACCGTATTATGCGGGCAGCGCGTTAATCGTGGCCGTCTCTGCCGGGCGCAGCCGCGTCATCGCCGGGATATATCGGTGGTATCGTGGCCGTTGGGTGAATCGCGGCGAACCGCATCTACTCGATTGGGAAACGCTCATCGACAGTGTGGACGGCAGCGCGGCAGTCACCGGCGAGATTGACCCCGAAGCCGAAGCCTTGTTGCACGCCGCACGCGAACACGGCAAGACGATAACGCTTGTCCCCGCGGCCTATCGGCTGCGACGCGCCGGTTTTCTGGCCGAGGCGGCATGGTCGCGCATCCGTGAATTTGATGATGTGCGCCAAGCCCATTTTCCCCCGGCTGAGCTTGTGCCGGTCTATATTCAAACCAAAGATAGCCCATGATGTTGACATTACGTTATATGCAAATCGGGGATGTGACGCAAGTCGTCGCGATTGACAAATATTCCTTCGAGACGCCGTGGTCGGCCCGCTCGTATGTCTATGAAGTCAAGAATTCCAATTACAGCCACATGGTCGTGCTTGCGCTAGAGGAAGAAAAACGAGTCAGTGGTTGGCGCCGTTGGTTGCGTCCATTCAACGGCGGCAACGGCGCCCATCGCTCACAGATTATCGGCTATGGCGGGTTGTGGCATCTTGTCGATGAAGCACACATCAGCACCATCGCGACCCACCCACAATGGCGTGGGCGCGGCTTGGGCGAGGTCGTGTTGGCGGCGATGATTCGACGGGCATTGACCTTGAATGCGGCTTACGTCGTGCTTGAAGTGCGTGTGAGCAATATCGTCGCGCAAAATTTGTACACCAAATATGGCTTTTATGTCGTTGGGACGAAGGCCGGTTATTATCGCGATAACGATGAAGACGCCTACGATATGCGGCTCAATCTCCATCGGGACATGCGCCCTGCATTAGACGAACGATGGCGGGCGCTGCAAGCGAAGCATGGCTTCCGCGATTTGTATACCGAAAGTCAACGCCCGCCGGTCGTCCCATGACAAGCTGCGCACTCGCCGCTGAGGGTGTCTCCATCCACTTATCCGTAGATGATATTGGAGTCTATTTGTGAAGAAGCACCGTATCCTATCGATTATTGTTCTCGTATTGATAACCACATCGTTGCAGAGGGTTCTCGCGCAAGAAACACCGACCGCAGAACCGACACCCCGCCCCAAACCCCCACCGGTCACAGTCATTCAAGAAGGCGATCATAGCCTCGAAATTTTCTTCGATACGCTGCCGCAAGGACGCGCCGGGCTGCTGCATGTGCTCGGCCCCAATATGATTTCGGCGCGGACGATGTTCCTCGACGAACGGGTGCAATTCTTCCCGGTAGAGGGCGACGGCTTGTACGGATTCATCGCAGTGAACATGGAGCAAACACCGCGTGTTTATGACTTGCCGGTCTTCATCCTGCTCAACGACGGCAGCACCGTCGAAATCATGACGCAAATCACGGTGTCGCCGGGTGGCTTCATCCGGCAAGAGGTGACGGTCGCGCCCGACCGAGTCGATTTGCTCGACCCCGAAATCGAACGCGGCGAACTCGCCCGGCTTGAAAGCATCTTCAGCGTGACGACCCCGCAACCGTTATGGGACGAGGACGGTTTCCGCGCCCCACTTGACTCGGTGTTCACATCGCCGTTCGGCGTTTTCCGCATCTTCAACAACACGATTCCCTCGCGGCACACCGGTTGGGACATGCGAGCGCCGGTCGGCACGCCGGTGATGGCGAGCGCAGCCGGTCGTGTCGCTTTCGCCGGCACACTCGACATTCGCGGCAATCACGTCATTATCGATCACGGCAAGGGCATTTATTCGACCTATTCACACTTCTCGCAGATTCACGTCACACGCGGGCAAATGGTGACGGCGGGGCAGGTCATCGGCATGTCCGGCGAGACGGGCCGCGCCGGCGGGCCGCATCTGCATTGGGAGATGGCCGTCAATGGCGAGTGGATCGACTCGCGAGATTTTATCGAGATGTGGCTGCCACCCCCGGCATAACATTTATTCAGGACTTACGCAGCTCAGAAATTACGAGGCAACCAGAGAATAAATTCTCCGGCTGCCACAAAGCCAAGTACCCTGAAGGGCACTGCATTTGATTGAAT
>RFIA01000274.1 GCA_003695675.1 Chloroflexota bacterium | reverse complement strand
TCGCACACGCGCTGCGGGTCACGCTCAAATGCAGGGCCATAGCCACCACCGCCCCCTGTATGTAATGCAACGATTGTACCTTCTGGAATCGGTTTCGCATTCACCTTGAGGATATGTTCCTCAGTGCCATCTGGCAGACGTATCGCAACATCTGGCCCAGCTCCCGCCTCACCTTCATATATGCCCCATGCTGGAGTCACTGACCGGTCGAACCACAATGAGAGATACCCGTCGGTTTCCAACGTATATTCGCGATAAAGGCCACAGCCGCCACGAAAACGCCCCGCACCGCCAGTGTCGGATCGAATACGATAATTATGTAACATAACAGGGAATTTGCTCTCATAAACTTCAACCGGCAAATCTTTGAACGCACCATTCACATTGTTAATGAGCGCATCTTGTCCATCCCCATTATGATAAGCACCCCATCCGCCGGGCGTCGGCTCGACAGCGAGGAATTGTTGCCCGGTGCGTGGGTCTACCCCACCGATAAAAATCACCATTGAGTCGCCATAATGCGCCCCGGCAACATGTTTTGGCATAACGGGCGTCAACGCCTTGACGAACAAATCAATCAGCAAACCCAATGGCGTGAAATACCATTGACAGGCCGCCGGTTCCTGCGCTCGGAAAATCGACCCTTCCGGTGCTTTGATGTCAAGTGTTATGAATGTACCGCCATCAACCGGGCGATTGGGATTGACGAGCAATTTGAAGGCGACGCGGCAAGCCGAAATCGTCTGTGCGAAACCACAATTGACTGGACCGCGTGTTTGTGGTGACGAGCCTTCAAGATCAATTTCCATGCTGTCGCCTTCGACTGTAACTTTCATCTTGACGAGCAATGGGTCGCTACCAAGACCGTCGTTGTCAACAAATCCCTCAGATGTGTAGACACCATCGGGAATCGCACCGACAGCTTCGCGTTCGAGTTGTTCTGATTGCCGAAAGATCTCATCACGAGCAGCCATGACGGTATCATAACCAAATCGGTCAAGAATATCACGGAAGCGCCCCTCACCCGTGCGACCGGCGGCAACCTGCGCATTCAAGTCGCCAACGAGTAAAAACCCAAAGCGCCCATTACGGCGCAAAAAGTCGATGATGTCTTCACGAGGTTCGTTATTTTCGTAAATGCGGGTCGGCGCCCAACGCATCCCCTCTTGATAAATTTCGGTCGAATCCATCGGGCCGCCGGGGTCTTTGCCACCCACATCAAGCCAATGCGCCCGCGATGCCGAAAAGCCAACGAGCCGTTCTTGCCAGTAAATCGGTGCGAAGACCGTCGCGTCGTTGAGATGTGTACCCGTCATGTACGAATCGTTCATGTAGAAAATGTCGCCAGGGCGGAAGAAATCCCAACCGTGCATCTCCGCCGTCAATTTGACACACTCCTGCAAATTGCCGAGAAATAACGGCAACCCAAGTGACTGACCGAGCACATTGCCTGCATCGTCAAGCAACGCCACCGAGCAATCTTTACCTTCATAGATAATCGGCGAATAGGCACTGCGGATGAGCGTCGCATTCATATCCTGGGCGATGGAAACAAACGCATTGCGGATAATCTCAGTCGTTACCGGGTCAACTTTTGTCATCACCATTATACGTTCCTCATGATAATCATGTTGCCAAATTCATCGACATGCGTCGTATAACCGGGTGGAACCACTGTTGTCGCGCTATCTTCCTCGACAATATGTGGGCCGTGATATTGTTCACCAATAGGCATGGCATCACGATTTAAGATCACTGTTTCTAGCCGTTTGCCATCAAAAATCACATCACGCTTGCCGGTGACAGCATCGCCTACATTTTCTTTCGGTTGAAAACCCATAATCTCGCTCTTCAAGCGCCCAAATGCCGCCAGACGCAGATTGACAAATTCAAGCGGTGCCCCCGGTGTCGAATGCCCATAACGCACTTTATAGGCATCGTGAAATTCACGGTCAATGGTTTCGATGTCGAATGGCTCACGAATTGGAATGGTGACAAAATATTCTTGCCCGATGTAACGCATATCGGCGGACATGGTGAAGTACATATCATCTTCAGGGACTTCTTCCTCGACGAGTAATGCTTTTCCCTCACTAACAAGACGCTCAAAGACTTCGGCTATTGCCGACGAGTCCGTCTCCGCGACGGGATGAAAGAAATTCGCCGTCAAGTCACGGCGGATGTCGGTCTGCAACATCCCCCAAGCCGAAAATGTACCCGGACTCCACGGGACGATAATTTCTTTGATGTCGAGTTCACGCGCCAACCATACTGCGTGCATCGACCCGGCCCCGCCGAATGCCACGAGAGACAAATTACGCGGATCAATACCAACTTGAATTGTGATTGTCCGAATTGCATCGGCCATCTTCGCATTGATAATCGAAAGAATGCCTTCGGCCAACTCAACATCGCTCAAGCCAAGTTGTTCAGCAACACTGTGAATTGCAGACTCCGCAGCAGCCTCGTCAAGCGCCATCCATCCGCCGAGTCGCGCTTCTTTACCGATACGGCCAAGAAACAAGTTGGCATCGGTCACGGTCGGTTGTGTGCCGCCACGGCCGTAACAAGCCGGGCCGGGGTCTGCACCGGCAGATTGCGGCCCAACTCGTAATGCACCGGCTTCAAGCCATGCCAGTGAACCACCACCAGCACCAATCGTATGAATCTCGACGAGTGGCAACAATAACGGCAACCCTTCTTGCTCTGTTTCGTTGGAGACACTCGGTTTGCCGTCAATGATGAGACTCATATCAAATGATGTGCCGCCCATATCGATGCACAACAAATTCGGACGTCCGGTGACGCGAGACAACGCCGCGCCACCTATCGTCCCACCAACCGGCCCTGACAGCAATGTATGTACCGGTTGCTCACGTGCTGTTTTAGCACGGATGACACCGCCGCTTGATTGCATCACATGCACCGGCACACGAACACCGAAATCGGCCAATTCTTGTTCGAGACTTGTCAAATAGCGCTGCACAATCGGCGCAATGTAGGCATTCATCACCGCAGACGACGCCCGTTCATACTCCCGCCACTCGCGTGCGATTTCGTGCGACAGCGTAATCGAAACATTATCGCCAAGTGCGGCCTGTAAAATCTCTCGCGCACGCAATTCATGCACCGGGTTGACGTAAGCATGAATGAAACATATCGCCACAGACTGAATATGTTCATCACGAATTTTTTGGATAATCGGCTCGAAATCCTCTTCATGAAGCGGTTCAAATATTGAGCCGTCCCAACGTAAACGTTCACGCACTTCAAGCACATCGCGACGTGGGACGAGTCGTTCTGGTTTGCGATATTGCAGCGCGTAGAGTGTCTTGCGGTCGCCACGGGCAATTGTGTACGAGTCACGCAAACCGGCTGTCATGATGAGTAAGACACGCGCCCCTTTACGTTCGAGAAACGCATTCAAACCGACTGTCGTACCATGCACGAAGAATTCAAGCGACTTGGCTTTAGCCGTGTCAATATGTTGTTGCAACCCGGTCATAACACCTAATGCAGGATTTTCTGGCGTCGAAAGCACCTTACCAGTGGTCGTCGCCTTCGCATCAATGTTCGCCGCGACAATATCGGTGAATGTTCCACCGATGTCTACGGATATGCGATAAGCCATCGGATTATCTCCCATTCACGAAGATGTCAAAATTTCACTGACAAAAAACAAGGGATCAGCAATGAGTTTGATGTCTTCTTTGAGTTTCGCTTGCGCTTCGGGGTTATAAAATGCCGCTTCAAATGCCGCGCGGTCGGGCCATTCGACAATCGTCATAAAGCGATAAGGTGCATCGGCATTCGGATTTTCGGATGTCCATTGATAATCGATACGGGCGAAATTTGTCAACACAACACCCGGCATCGACTCATTCGAGGTTTGATGTGGCCCCAGCCGCCATTCGAGAAACTCATCTTCGTCCGCACCTTCTGGCAAGTTATACAAAACAGTCAAACGGATCATGTACATTATCCTTATTTGCGCAATTGAATATATTGTTTTGAATCGCAGAGACACAGAGGGCGCAGAGGTCAAGTGTAGAAACACGACAAGTATACGTCCAACTAAAAGGACATATTTCCTCATAGACGGACAACTTATACTATTCTGTTACATCTATTTTCAATGAACCCTGTATATCATCCCCATGACGCTACGATGAAACTTTTATGTACCGCGATGACGCATCGCGTCCAACGCGACAGCAAATAAAATAATCAGCCCTTGGAAAACATCTTGATAAAATGTATCGACATTGATGAGATTGAAACCATTTTCAATCAGACGCAGCAGCAGCACCCCCAAAACCGTGCGCCACACAGCACCTTCCCCACCCATGATACTCGTGCCGCCGATGACGACTGACGCAATCGCGATCAATTCCGTACCCTGACCGGCATCGTTTTGCCCGAGCAAGAATTTCGATGTAAAGATCACACCGGACAACCCAGCAGCAAAACCACTGATACCGAATGTTAATGTACGTATCAAATTGACATTGATGCCAGAGAGCCGCGCGGCTTCAGGATTATCCCCGGCAGCGAAGACATAGCGCCCAAACCGTGTGCGTGTCAACACGAATGTCATCAACAAAGCGAAACCTAGCCAAATGAAAATTGTATTGCGCACACCGCCAATTTCACCACGCGCCAACGATTGAAATGTCCGGTCGCTAACGCGAATCTGTTCGGCTTGCGTCAAAATCAAAGCCATCCCACGAATGACGATACCCGAAGCGAGAGTCGCGACGAAAGTATTGATGCGCAAGACAGTGACCAGCGCACCATTCAACAGGCCAATGAGTGTGCCGACAATGATGCCCGCAATCCATCCTGCATACGGCGCGACAGCTGCAAATGATTCGACTTCGCCGAGATCGCGAGCAACGAAGGCTGCAACAACACCGGACATCGCGAAGATCGCACCCATCGACAAATCAAAACCCCCGGCAATAATGACAACTGTCGCAGCAATTGCCATCAAGCCGATTTGTTGCGCTTGATCGAGAATATTGAGTTGATTGCGTACCGTAAAAAAGACATCAGACTCAAACGAAAGCACAATGAACAAAACTGCGAAAGCAATGACAATGCCATAATCAAGCAGCAATTTTGAGACACTGCGTGAAGGTTTCGCAGGGGCAGTCGTCACTTGCACGTTATCTGCTGTCGTCATCGTTCCATTGCCTCAGTTTCTGGTACATCTTGCGCCTCGTGTGTACCAAACGCTGCACGCATCACCTTGTCTTCAGTGAGCGTCTCATCGCCCGGCAATTCAGCAACAATTTCGCCAAGCCGCATCACCAACACACGATGCGCCAAACCAAGAATTTCCTCAATCTCGGACGAAATCATCAGAATACCCATACCCTGCTTTGCCAATTCAACAATCAGCTCATAAATGGCTTGTTTCGCCCCAACATCAATGCCACGTGTCGGTTCATCAACAATGAATAACTTCGGTTGATCGAACAACCATTTACCGAATAACGTTTTTTGTTGATTACCACCGGAGAGTGTGTTGACTTTGTTACTAGGCACGGGCGGCTGAATGTTGAGCGCCGCGACCAATTCATCAATGCGACTGAGTTCGCGTTGGCCTCTGATGATGCCAAAAAGACTCGTAATGTCGCGTAGATGTGGCAGTGTAATATTGTGACGAACCGTTTGTCGCAAAAGTAATCCTTGTTCTTTACGACTTTCAGGCAACATGTAAATACCGGCCTTAATAGCATCTTGTGTTGAATGAATGTGTACCTGTTCACCGGAAACGAAGATTTTACCGCCTGTAATTTCCTCAGCCCCGAACAACGTCCGCGCTAACCGTGACCGTCCACTTCCCACCAAACCAGCCAGACCTGCGATTTCGCCAGCACGCACTTCAAGATCGATACCCCGAAAAACCGAGCTGCGTAATCCAGTCACGGAAAGAGCAATCGGTGCATCATCCGGCGGGAACTGTTTCGGGGGATACATCTGCGCCATGCTTTTGCCCAACATCGCGGTGATGAGGGTATCCGGCGTTTCGTCCACCGTCGGTGACGTGCGAACAATCTCGCCATTGCGCATAATTGTCACCATATCTGCTAGATTGAGCACCTCTTTCAAAAAGTGTGAGACATAGATAATGGTGCGCCCCATCGCTTTAAGTTGCCGCACAATTTCTAAAAATGTCGCTGTATCTTCGTCGGAGAGCATGGCCGTCGGCTCATCCATGATGATGAGCCGTGCATTCCGAGCAACAGCTTGCATCACTTCGACCTTTTTTTGGTCAGCCATGCGCAATGTATTCACTTTCACATCCGGCGCGAGGTCAAAACCAGTCAATTCACGAACCTCATTGAAACGTTGTATCATGCGGTTGCGATTGAGAACACCGGCACGAGAATATTCCTGCCCCAACAGCACATTGTCGAGTACAGTTTGTTTACTCAACAGAGAGATTTCTTGCGTAATCGTGGTGATACCATCATGCAGCGCATCACGCGGGGCGGCGTAATGTACGACTCGTCCTTCAACAATCAGCTGACCCGAATCGGGACGGATAACCCCACTGATGATTTTGCCTAGTGTCGATTTACCCGCCCCATTCTCGCCAACTAACGCATGAATATCACCGCTTTTAACGGCCACATGAATATCTTGCAACGCCTGTACAGCAAAAAAGCGTTTCGAGATACCCCGCGCTTCAACGAAATATTCAGCATCCAACGGTTAACCTGCTACCATTGTGGCTCGAATTCTTCAAAGTTATCCTGTGTAATAATTGGCCCGCTTGCCGGGAACGGCGGTGATTGGTCGTACATATTTGCCGAGCGCAAAATCAGATCGCCTTCAATGGCTTGAAGTGCCATCTGACCGGCAATTTGACCATTCGTGAACGGGATATTCGCAACAGTCGCAAACCAGCGCCCTTCAGCAACCGCGTTATAACCATCCTGATTAGCCCCCTGCCCAATCAACGCAACCTGCCCTTCAAGCCCAGCATCTTGCACGGCCAACTCGGCGCCAAGAATCATTTGATCTCCCACCGACGCAATGACATCAATGCCTGGGTTTGCCAGCAGCATATCAGTCGCCACTGCAAAACCTTCATCCTCAAGATACGATGCTGCCTGTACCGAAACAATCTCGATATTGTCGTGGTCAGCCAACACATCTTCGACGGCTTCTAATCGATCAACATCAAGCGGGAATTCAGCGAATCCAGTCAGATAGCCGACCTCGCATGGGTCAATATTTTCACAGGCCATCACAATCGCTTGACCAATATAAAAACCGTCATCAATACCACGACGGGCAATTTGCCCAGCAACATTTTTATATGGCACAAGAGTCTTGCGATCGGTATTAATCGGCGCATCAACAGCGATGACGGGGATACCAGCTTCGGCGGCGGCATCGACTCCAACGGTGACACCAACGCCATCGACAGAATAGATGATAAAGGCGTCGAATTCTCCAGATGTGATCGCATCCTCAATTTGATTGAGTTGTTCTTCTGCATTGAATTCAACACTGAATTCAACAACGGTACCACCTGCTGCTTCAACCACATCCCGGATACCAGCTTCAACTTGTGGTGTGTAGCTGTTATTGCCGAGTGGATTGAAATAAGCGATTCGCGGCCCATCTTGTGCAAATGCAGGAACTGAGATCACAAAGATGAGCACGACCAACAAGAACGGTACATATTTCCTCATAACACATTGATCCTTTCTTAAAAAGAACTCTTTTCTGCCGATCAATTTGAGCATGACAACATGCTGCGTTCGACAATCGAAACTATTATAATGAACCCTGAACCCAATGGGTACAAATTCAAGCCAAATGACTTAACACGATAAGTCAAATGCCTCAATCACTCGGTGGCAGGTGTTTTGTCGTATCTTCAAGATTGATGATCCCCTCACGCAAGGCATACAACGCCGCCTGTGTACGATTAGCCAGGTGCAACTTACCGAGAATGCTTCCTACATGATTGCGTACCGTGCGTTCGCTGATATTGAGCGCCGAGGCGATCTCTTGATTGCTCAATCCCTGTGCGACATGTTTGAGGACAAAAACCTCTCGCTCCGTCAGCACTTCTGGTGGCGCAGACGATGCCGACGATGGCTGGTTGATTTCGTGAATCAACTTGAGCGCAATCGACGGCGCGAGCGACGGAATCCCCTGATAGACATTATGCAGCGCCTGCAACAATTCATGCGGTGTCGAGTCTTTGAGGAGATAACCGAGTGCTCCCGCCTTGATAGCCGGGAAGACCACATCGTCATCCGCAAAACTCGTCAAGGCGAGAATACGTGCATCGGGATTTTCCGCTTTGATTTGCTCTATCGCCTCAATACCACCCATCGGCTCCATAACGAGGTCAAGCAAAATCACGTCGGGGTTAAGTTCGCGCACCATCCGAACGGTATCCACACCGTTCTCTGCCTCGCCGACAATTTCCATGTTGGGTTCTGTGCTGATCAAAACACGCAAACCTTCACGGACAACCCTATGGTCATCGGCAATAAATATCCGTATAACCTCTTCCGTCATACCTCTCCTTATTAGAAATTGTTGGTCGGTATTTTAACACGTATCACGGTACCACTCTTCGTCGATGATTGAATATCAAGGCAGCCATTCAATTCTTCTGTCCGCTCACGCATATTTGGCAAGCCCATTCCACCAAATTCTTTGATCTGGTCACAATCAAAGCCAGTGCCATTATCCGAAACCCTGAGTTGCACATGCTCGGCATCGGCATGGAGTTCTACAGTAACGGCAGTCGCAAGAGCATGTTTGAGTGCATTGTTGAGCGCTTCAAGCGCAATATGATATAGATTTTCTTCAACACGCGGCGGCAGATGTGGTAACGAAGTCGTGATCAAATGCGCTCGCAAACCCGACCGGCGTTCAACAGCATCAAGGCGCTCTTGCAATGTTTCGACCAATTTACCCGGCTGAAAAGCCAGTGGACGCAGTTCATACAGCAACATGCGCATCTCTTTGAGGGCGTCAAGGGCTGTCTTATTCAATGTTTCGAGGATATTCTCTACCCGGTCAATCTCACCGCTACGCAGTAAGCGTTGCCCCGCTTCAGCGAATAAAGGCAGACTGTACAACGACTGCGTGACCGAGTCGTGTAAGTCGCGTGCAAGACGGCGGCGTGCTTCAGCAACTGCAAGTTGTTGCGATTGTCGATTGAGACGGATATTCTCAACAGCAATGCCGATATGTGCAGCAATTGATGAAAGTAGCGCGACATCATCTGAACTAAATGTCGTGTCTGCATTCGCCAAGATACTGATGACACCGCATCCCTGAGCCTTAGTACGCATCGGTACACCCAAATAGCGGAATCGTTTAGATAGAGCAGCACTTACAATAACATTAACCGGCGTATCTTTCACAAACACATCCATAATTGCATCAAGCTGCGAGAATAAGCGAATATCGATGCCGATAGCTGTTGCTACCTCAAGTGCTTCGTTATCTGTATTCCACAAATGGATTGCACCGCGTGCGCTTTTCATCACCGGTAAGATGCGTTCTAATGAACATTCTAAAATCTCATTGAGATCAGTGACGGCGTTAGCAATTGAGGCAATTTCATACAAAACATGTAATTCGTTGTGTGCTTTGCGCAGTGCTTGCTGTTCTAATTTTCGTTCCGTGCTATCATAGCCAAATGTCACGAAGCCGCGTATTGTGTTGTCGGGGTCAACAAGCGGACGCGAATACCACGTAATTACTTTGACTTGTTTGTCACGAGATAAAATTTGTGTTTCAAAATCATGAAGATTGCCATCTTTTGTGAGCACGACTTCTGTCATCGCAAGAACTTCGCGCAAATAATCCTCATCAGGGTACAACCATTCCCAAACCTTGCGATGCCCGATAACATCCGCCGCCGCATAGCCACTGATACTCTCTGCCGCCTGATTCCAAACGCGGATATTGAGTTCCGTATCGCACACATTGACCCAAACATTGATTGCCTCAATTAGACTCTCGGCCAATCCTTCGGGGAAAATTAGATTGGATTGTTGTTGTTTATCTGAGAGGCTCATAACGCGAAACTCAAACAACTTCTAGCACTTTAATTATAACGGATTGCGCAATGAAATTCTAAATTTTAGTCACTTGTAGAGGATTCTTGGCAGTCCAATATCTTTTCCTTGTGACCGACAAATAAATTCATGAGAGGTTGAGGCATTATGATTGTTCAATCACTTGTCTTGCTGCACCCATAAGTCGTGACCGTCGGTGAATAAATGAATCGTGCCCCCTTCATCCGTTCGGAATAAGGGGATTTCATCATCCAAAAGCGACAGCGTATCAGGATCGGGATCATTTCGCCGATTAGCCGCGTCACTTTGCAAGACAATCACCTGTGGCTGAACAGCCTCGAGAAACGCCTCATCCAGTGAGTCGGTTGTGCCATGCTGTGGCAACTGCATCACCGAAGCGAATAATTGTTGTCCACTATTCAAGATGGCACGTTGTCCATCTATGCTCAGGTCGGATGTCAGCAAAAATGATACATTCTCATAAATCACCCTGAGGACAATAACATGTTCGTTGAACGACTCGCCAAGTGCGGGCGTTCGTTGCGGATTCAAAATCTCAATCCGGGTACCATCATCCATGCCTAGTGAATAACCCGCCGTCACAGGCACAACCGGAAATTCAGCAAGCGCCGCATCAAGTTCACGGATGGCAACATTTTGATTGGGTTGACCATTTGTCAAGACAACTCCGACATCGTAACGCTCCAACACAGATGCCAACACCGCAATGTCAAATATGTCAGGATGTGTGACAACCAACACATCAATTTCGCGATCAGTAAATGGCAACCGGTCACCTAGCGCGGTCAACAATCGGGATGGAAACCGCCCTCCATCAACCAACATTTGCGCTCCATCCGGTGTCTGTATGAGAACAGCATTACTATGCCCCATATCCAGCATCCATACATGCAAATCACCATCTGGTCGATTGCTAAAAGCCGTAATCGTCAGCAAGAAGATACCCACTGCAGCGAGACTGGTCGTCGTCACAACTGCACGGCGTCGCAACCATGCAGATAGTGAATATGCCCATCCGGGCTGCGCGATATGTACAATCGCCCCCGCAATGAGAAAAGAAAGATAGGTGTAAACATGAACCGGATTAACAAACCAATCCACTTCTGCAAATGACAACCGTGAGAACGCACGCACAACTTCAACCGTCCATGTCAAAGCGATATAATCGAACCAATAAAGCACCTGCGAAACTTGTGGCAAAAAAGAGAGTAATGTAGCCGCACCACCGAGAAATAATATGATCGCCTGCACCGGGACAATCAATAAATTGACCGGCAAAGCAACGAGCGACACCTGCTGAAAATGGAGTAGCGTCACCGGCAGCACAGTGATTTGCACCGCTAATGTGACAACAAGTGTCTCACACAACAGGCTTATCAGACCACCGAATTCAGTGGAGAAGCGCAGACCGTCGATAAATCGATTGACATAAACTGAAAATGGGTCAGCGAATAACATCATGCCCAACACAGCGAAAAAGCTCAACTGAAAACCAACATCGGTAAGTACCGTTGGATTGATGAATGACATAACAATCACGACCAAGCCGAGTGAAGCGGGGATAAAGGTCTTACGCCGTAGTGTCATGCCGACCATCAACAGGCTGCTCATCACAGCCGCACGAACAACAGCTGCGTCTGCGCCGACAAAAATTGTATAAATGATAATCACTGGTACACCGATGAGCGCTGCTCTGTTTCGTAAACGGGTTCGCCGCAATAGATTGACAAACACGCCACTCATCACAGCCATGTTGAAGCCACTGATAGCGATAACATGAGACGCCCCCACTGAACGAAAAGCATCGGCAACTTCGGGAGAAATGCCACGTTCGTTACCAAGCAAGATACCGGTCAAAAGCGCGGCTTGTGGGTCGGGCAAGGCATCGCTAATTGTTTGTTGCGCATCGTGTTTAAGGTCAATGAGCTGTGCCTGCAAATGGCTACCATGCCCACTTGAAAGCACTTCAACAGCCGCATTATCCATCATGCTGAAGACACCTTGCCGAGCGAGAAAATCACGATAAGAAAAAGTGTCAAATTCTTGTGGCGTGAACAAAGCGCCTGTCGCGGTTATACGGTCACCAAAGCGAATATCAATTGGGCGCAGCGCCTCAACAAGTATACGCCCTGCTATCGGCTCGGTTCGCCCAATACGAGTCACTGTCTCGACATCAACACGCAGCAATACACGATCGTCGCGAATATCCGGTTCGGTAATGACAATGCCTTCAATTGTCAAACCGCCAACGCCATTGAGTCGTGCGATTTCATTCGTTGAGGGGACGAATAACGCCCGTATTGCGCCTAAGATAAAGATAAAGAGCACACCAATAATTAAGCGTCGTTGCTCGCGGTATATCATCAACAGCGCCAATATACCTGTTGACATGACCAACAATAACCAAATCGTGAATACCATATCATCTTCACGAGTAACCAATACAATCCCCGCAACCCAACCTAGCGCCAAATAGATCAATCGCATGATTCAATAACCATTGATGAAAACAAAAAGGGGTGTCAAATCATGGCACCCCGATGTTCTAAACACCCAAGTTATTCAAGAAAAGTTAATTTTGTGCCGAGTCCTCATCCGTTTGCAGTTTGATTTCAACAGCTTCGCGTGGCGGCGCAAATTGCGGCTCGGGCACTGATTGTGAGGGCGCTTCGGGCGACACTGAAGACATTTGTTGTGGGGCAAACGAGGTTCGATGGACATGCTCGATCCCAGCATGAACTTCCTTCAACATATTGTCCAACCGTTGTTGAAGATCGCCCAACGCATTAAGAATATATTGATCGGTATCGCCAGTGATGCTTTCGGCATTTTGGCGAGCCTCTTCAATGATATTTGCAGCACGGCTTTGCGCGGCTTGTACCATCGCCTCGCGGTCGACTAATTGCATCCCTTGTTCGCGTGCATTTTGCACAATACGTGCCGCCTCTTCATTCGCCTGTGCCAAAACATGATCGCGTTGAGCCAAAATACGCGCCGCTTTTTCGATTTCCTCCGGAATCGAAATGCGCATCTGATCGATGATTTCGAGCGCACGCTCTTCATCAATCATCGTATGTTTGCTCATTGGTATATGTCGTCCTTCATCGATCAAATCTTCCAGACGATCAATCAAATGTTGAATGTCCATCGTGTCCCCTCCCGAATGAATTTAGTCCCGAATACTAATCGTGTATCCCGGACTATTTTGATTCGCATGAAGTTCTGCAAAACGTTTTTGCAAGGCTTCTTTCACAAATTCTGGCACCATGCTCGACACATCACCATCCAATTCAGCAATTTCACGAATTGTGCTCGAACTGATATGAATGTGTTTCTCATCTGCCATAATCGCAATGGTCTCAATATCTGGCGCCAGCTTTTTATTCGCCATGCCCATACGGAACTCGAACTCAAAGTCCGAAAACACGCGCAAACCCCGAATTAGCGCCATTGCACCTATTTGTTGTGCATAGTTTACTGTCAAACCCGAATATTTTGCAACCCGAATATTACTAAAGTCCTTAAATGCTTCCTCAGCAAGACTGACACGTTCATCAACCGTGAAGAGCAACTTTTTCTTAGGCATATCGTAGATTGCCACAACAACTTCATCAAAAAACTTCGATGCCCGGATCGCAATATCAATATGACCATTGTGAATTGGATCCAACGAAGCGGGGTATACAGCCCGCCGAATCGACATAAAAACTCCTATTATGTTACCAAGTATATAACGAAATTATCTAAAGAACGTGCTTTGCACAATTAAGATGCGCCCATACTTAACTCAGGTCACTCTCTTCATTATGCAACATGACGACCCGTTGCGCCAATAAATGATGCTCCGGTTTGCGCAAATCCGGGTCTTCTTCGTAAATTGTGCGTGCTTCGCGTTGTGCTAATTCGACAAGATGTGGCGACATCAACTCTACCAATTGCATCTCGTGCTTACCACTTTGTCGCGTACCGAGCAAGTCACCCGGCCCACGCAGCTTCCAATCAATTTCGGCTAGACGAAAACCATCGGTCGTATCTTCCATCGCCTGCAAACGCTCACGCGCGCGTTCGCTATTGTCTTCGGCGATGAGTAGACAATAGGACGCATGTTGCCCGCGCCCAACTCGCCCGCGAAATTGATGTAATTGCGCCAAACCAAAACGGTTCGCACCATCAATGATCATGATGCTCGCATTCGGCACATCGACACCGACCTCGGCGACCGATGTTGTGACGAGCACATCGAAGTCGCCCGCAGCAAAGGCTGCCATCACCTCATCTTTTTCGGCAGGACTCATACGGCCATGCAATAGACCGACTCGATAACGATGAAACACTTGCTGCAAATGGTCGTAAGTCTCCATTGCTGAAGGTGCATCAATATGTTCTGAGGCTTCAACAAGTGGATGCACAATAAATGCTTGTCGGCCTTCGTCAAGTTGCGACTCAACAAATTCATAAGCACGTTCACGCGCAACCGGATCGAGGATACGAGTCTGTATCGGAATGCGTCCCGGTGGCATTTCGTCAATAATCGACAAATCGAGATCAGCATAAATTGTCAATGCTAGTGTGCGCGGAATCGGTGTCGCCGTCATCACCAACAGATGTGGATTCGTGCCTTTGCCGCGCAAACGTCCACGTTGTTCAACACCAAAGCGATGTTGCTCATCAACTATCACGACAGCAAGATCATTGAATTCGACACTGGGTTGAATCAAAGCATGAGTCCCAATCACAATATCAATCGATCCATCTGCCAAGCCACGATACACGGACTCGCGTTCAGAAGTCGTCAACACACTCGTCAACAAGGCCACAACCGGACGCCGCTCACTCGGCATTTGCTCAAGCGCAGCTGTCACATTACGATAATGTTGCTCAGCGAGAATACTCGTCGGCGCCATCATCGCCGCTTGCTTGTGATTCGCCAATGCCATCCCCAACGCTGTGATTGCGACAGCCGTCTTACCTGCACCAACATCGCCCTGCAACAAGCGATTCATCGGCTTGTCCATCATCACATCGCGCCGTATATCCTCAATTGCTCGGCGTTGCGCCCGAGTCAAGGTATAAGGGAAGACCGCATCAATGAATGATTCGAGAAATTCATCGCTTACATCAAGCGGTTGACCACGTTGCGACTGCCACTCATGACGATTCCTCAGAATGGCTAATTGTAATGTCAACAACTCGTCGAAGATAAAGCGATTTCGTGCGTGTTCAAGGTGATCTTGTCCTTCAGGAAAATGCACATTCTTCAGCGCCCAACCCAAATCACCCAATTCAGCGCGTTCAAGTGTTGCTTCGGGCATGTAATCGGGCAATTCTGCCGACCACTTCTCGACGAGTCCTTTCATCATGCGGCGAAACGACCGCGCACTTAATCCTTGCGTGAGCGGGTAGACAGGTACGATACCCACTGTGTGCAAATGATCTGAATCGAGACGTTCCCATTCAGGATTCGTCATTTGTAATTGATCGCGAAAGATTGATGTCGTGCCACTGATGACAAGTTGCATCCCCTTGCGAATAGTACGCACAAGAAAATGCTGCCCGAAAAATATCACTGCGATTTCGCCCGACCCATCGTCAAGCGTCATGAAAAAATCTTTACGCCCGCTACGCCCGACATGCACCTCAGCTCGAGTCACCGTGCCGATAACAGTCGCTATGACATTGGGTTGGAGACGATTAATAGGCAGCAGGCGTGTGTAATCATCATAACGCCGAGGAAAGCGAAACAATAAATCATGAATCGTTTCAATCCCTAGCTTGTCTAGCGACTCTGCCATCCGCTTGCCGACCCCTTTGACCGACAAAACAGGCTCGTTTAGTCCTTGCCAACGCTTCACAGCCTCATCGAAAGGAATATCCGGTCGCGGACGACGAGGCGCACGCGCTAGTCGCGGTTGTGGTGGCAGGTCGAGTTTTCCCGATGAATCGTGCAATTTACGGCTACGCTTCGGCGTACTGCTTGAATCGCGCGGCTTCGTGTGTTGAGGCGATTTTTCATATCCCACATCTTGTTGATGAGTAGATTTCTCTTGCTGATGAACAACCGCTTCCTCAACTTCTGCAATATTTTCCGCTAAGGTAGTTGATGCACGCTCCTCTTCAGCAATACGAAACTCCGGTGGGGGTTCGACACGTCCCATAATTCGGTCGAGCATGTAGCACACACTTTCATGGCGTTTAATACGATCAGTCGTCTCATCGTATTTTGTCAACAATTGTGCAAGCTCATCAACCAACAGATGATGCTCCGGCTTTTTCGCCTGCTGATGTGCGTCGTCCTGCCAATTTTCCCCAAACGCAGAGAGACCTCCAATCACGGCGGAATTGTTATAACCACGCTCGCGCTCAAGTTTAAGAATTTTCACCAACGTTTCTAAAGCCGATGGCATAAGATATTATTGCCTCCATGATTTCCCGACAACACCAACCCCGACAACACCCGGCCCACTATGGACACCAATTACAGGTGTGATACTGAACAGAATAGTGTCGGGCGGTGCAATGTCGGCCAGCAAATCTTGTAATTGTTGTGCTCCTTCAGGATTGTTGCCATGCCCAATGGCGAGTTTATCAAGCGGTGCGTGTTGCCGCGCCAATTCTGCGAGGCGATTGACGGCACGGCTAAATGTGCGAATACGCTCTAGCGAATTGACCTCGCCATCTTCGACAGAAATTATTGGCTTAATACGCAATAAGCTGCCGAGACTCGCGCTTGCCCATCCAACGCGCCCACCACGCCGCAGGAATTCTAGCGTTGCTAGAGCACCATACAATCTACTTTCTTCGCGCACTCGTTCAATGGCATTCTTCACCGCCGCAACATCGCCTGTCTCGGCGGCAACTTCGGCACCAATCAGCACCTGCCAGCCAAGTGCCATGCTGACGGTTCCACTATCAATCATCGTGAAGCTACCTTTCGGCAACACTTCAGTCGCTGCGAGGCGTAACGTATTATAAATGCCACTGAGTTTCGCCGGCGCCGTGAGGATAAAAATATGTTCGGCATCCTCAAACGTCGCTTTAATTACCTGTTCAGCCAAAGCGGGTGATGGTGCGGCTGTCGTTGGTAACGGGTCAATTGATGGCAATGTTTCATAAAATCCTGCTCGAATAAGTTCAATACCATCATCGGCATAACTCTCGCCGCCATAATTGACAAAAGCTGGCACAACACCGATATGCCACTTCTCTATCAAGTCAGTTGGGATGTCACAGGTGCTGTCGGTGACGAAACGTATTTTAGTCATCAAGGGAATCACCTATCACATCGGCTTCATTTTCAAGCACAACCAAGCCAGTTGCATCCGGCCCAATAAGACCAGCGAGTGACGGCCCATAAATCGTATGCGGGAAATATTGTCCCGGAAACTCGACCGCCAATCGATCTTGTAAAATACGTGCCTGCTCGGTCATGAAATTTCGATTTTGCAAGATAGCTGCATCCTCGATACCATCAAACTCAGACACAAATTCCACCATCCGGTCAATTGCCTGTGTGCGGGTTTTAACTTTTTCCATTGGTTTTAACAGGCCATCGTCCATCGTTAAAATTGGTTTAATACCCAACATACTGCCCAGCACAACATGTGAGGATGTCATCACATTATTCTGCAACAGATAATCGATGGTTTCAACGTAATAAACTGAATAAATACGGCTAATCGCCCCCCGCAAAGTTCGCACAAATCCATCAAACGATTCGGCAGCATCCATTTCGCGCACAGCACTGCGAACGAGCATCCCTTGTCCAGCAGAAATTGCCCGCGAATCGATCACTTCTATCGGGCAGTGTCCGGTCAGCTCACGAGCTGCTGCCATTGCATGATGCCAACTTGTTGACAATTGGCGAGATGGATGAATAGAAATAATCCCTGAAGAACGACGCACCAATTGTTCGTAAACGGCGTAGTATTCGGCCTGTGTCGGCGCCTGAACCTGCGGTGTTGTTTTATGATATTCAATAAGTTTAAGCGCCTCTTCATGTGCCAAATCAACCCCTTCACGATATGTTTTGCCATCGATAATGACTTTATTCGGCACAATCGTGACAGGAAATTGTTGCACAAAACGCGGGTTCGCAAAATGCGCCCCACTGTCAGTCACAATATGGATATTCGCCATCAACTATTCAACGCTAATAATATAAGGATAGAGTGGCTGCCCGCCCGGAATGATGTCAAATTCTTGCGCTGCAAAATCATCTGTAAGCAGTTCAACTAATGCAGTTGCTTGGGTTTCGTCAACACCGTCGCCGTAATAGAGCGTAATTAACTCTCGTTCATCGGCTCCGGCGTCATACAGCGCATTACGAACAACTGTTTCAATTGTATCATTGGCTGCGACCAATTTACCATCCACAAGACCAATGAATTGCCCAGTCGTGATTTGCACGGCATCTAATTCGGTATCGCGAGTGGCAGTTGTTATCTCAATCGTGACAATATCATCAATAGATTTGCGCATCGCCGCTGCCACTTCATCAACATTGCCGCTAGTCTCTCGAATATTGACATACGCTAGCATCGCTGCGATTCCCTGCGGAATACTGCGCGAAGGCACAACCCGCACTCTTTTACCCTTCGCGATAGAAGCGGCTTGTTCTGCCGCGAGGATGATATTCTTATTGTTCGGCAGCAAAATAATTTCGTTGTTCGGCAGCGCGTCAATTTCACGGAGAAAATCTTCCGTACTTGGATTCATCGTCTGCCCACCAGTGATAATAGCCGCCGCTTGCATCTCCGTAATGAAGACTTGTTTCAGCCCATCACCATTGGCAACAGCTATCACAGCGACATCTTCGACCGATGTGTGAACATGTACTTCCTGTTGTTGGCGGGCACTCACGTAGGCTTCATATTGTTGCTGCATATTCTCGACGACAATATCATCAAGCGTCGCACCAAGGCCTATTGCATAACTTATCGGTTGACCGGGGTCGTGAACATGCACATGCACCTTGATCAGTTGTGCATCGCCAACGACAAGCGTAGACCATCCCATATCATCAATCGCTTTGCGTACAGCATCGACATCCATATCTGTGCCGCGCATCAAAAATTGGACATCGTAACCATATCCAGCCTCATCATCGGGGACAAGCGCATCTTCCCAACGACTATCTGACGAGACAACATCCGCAATCACGGAAATATCGGCACCTTGCAAATTGAGCAACATGCCTTCGAGCATAAACATCAAGCCTTGCCCTCCGGAATCAACGACGCCTGCTTTCTTGAGCACCGGCAGTAAATCTGGTGTACGTGCTAAAGATGCTTGTGCTTCTTCAACCATGATTTGCATCAATATGAGTAAATCTTTTTCGTTCTTCGCAGCTGCAACAACAGCTTCTGTTGATTCACGGGCGACCGTTAAGATTGTCCCTTCAACCGGGTCAACAACACTTCTATAGGCGCGGTCAACAGCCATACGAAGCGCATGAGCAAACAACGGGGCATCAAAAGCTACACGACCTTCTAGTGCTTCGGCAAAGCCACGCCACAATTGCGATAAAATCACGCCGGAATTGCCCCGCGCCCCCATCAACGCGCCCTGTGCTAATGCGTGACTGACATATCCAACATGACGGCTGTTTATATTTTCGATGGCAGCGTATGCTTTACGCATCGTCAGATACATATTCGTACCGGTATCACCGTCAGGAACAGGAAAAACGTTGGATTGATTAATGCGCTCTTGATTGTGCTCCAACCACGATAACCCGGACTGCGCCAATGATTTGAGCACATATCCATCACAAATGAGTAAGCGTGTATTGGCTATCATGACTTCGTATACCCTTGCATCTGTATGAGCGTTATGGTAGCATCGGTTGACTTAAGTAAACATCAATTTATCGACTGAGGCAATATCATGGCGGTATGTGAATCATGTGGCAAAGGCCCACAATTTGGGAATCGTCGCAGCCATTCCATGAAAGCGACCAAACGCCAATTCAAACCGAATATTCAAACCGTTCGTGTTTATGAAGATGGCAAATTCGTGCGCAAGAAATTGTGCGCCAAGTGCATCAAAACATTGGCAAAAGTTTCTAAACGATAAACTGCGTAGCGCATTCCCCTGCTGGCCGGAAATCCCGGCTTTTTTTATTTTCTCACAGCTCGTCGTATCGCTTTTATACCTTCCGCCACCGAATGTTTTGCATTAAAAATGGCGCTGCCCGCAATCAAGACATTCGCCCCTGCAACAACGACTTGTTGTGCCGTCTGCGCATCAATGCCGCCATCAACTTCGAGCGCTATATCGCGTCCTGTTTCTTCAATCATCGCACGGATTTGTCGGATTTTCGGTAAAGTTTCTGGTAAAAATGCCTGCCCACCAAAACCGGGATTGACCGTCATGACATTGATGACATCAACAATGTGCATGATCTCACTCAATACATTGGCTGGGGTATGTGGATTAATCGCCACCCCCGCCCGACAACTGAGTGCGTGAATCGTCTGTAATGTACGATGCAAATGTGGGCACGCTTCGACATGCACGGCAATCGCGTTGGCACCGGCGTCGGCGAATGCTTTGAGCAAGTGGTCGGGTTCAACGATCATCAAATGCACATCAAGCGATAACGCCGTTGACCGCCGCACAGCTTCGACCACAAGCGGCCCCATCGTGATGTTGGGCACGAAACGCCCATCCATCACATCAATATGAATCAAATCAGCGCCGCCTTGTTCAGCCGCTTGTACCTGTTGACCCAAGCGAGCAAAGTCTGCCGATAGAATCGATGGCGCGATGCGGATATTGTGCGTCACAAATTTTCCTTTACGATACGTCTCACCATTGCATCCAACAGGGTGCATCGTAACATAGAGTTGAATGAAACGCCAAGCATTTATCAGCATCAGCAATCGCAATGTACCCATAGCAGTCTCGTCATTCTCGCCTCAGCAATCGAGAACGAACACAGCATTCATTACATCATAAGTCCACCTGACCAGCTAAATAATCCATGACACGGTATACTCCATTGCTGTGACAATGCGCAATGTAATCTTGCAGAAAAGGGGTAAATCACATGGATATGCAATATCGCAGAGTCGGCAATTCAGGCTTGAGTGTCAGCGCGATTGCACTCGGCGCGTGGTTGACGTATGG
>RFIA01000273.1 GCA_003695675.1 Chloroflexota bacterium | reverse complement strand
GCATTAGAACGTGCTAAAGATTTACGATTTTTGTGGATAAGTGTGCTAAGATAGAAGCAATCGATTTCATTTTGCGAGATTGAATTTTTGTAAGCTGCGTAGTTGCACACTCGTCTTTATAGTAAAACAATCAAGATTGATCTGGTTGGGCCGTTCGAGCAAATTTTCACAGTACAGACATTGACAAGCGTTCGTCTTTCAAGCGCCGCAGCAAGTATCTCAACCGACATAGAATTTGTGACAATCACCATCCCAATCATAATGTGGGAGACAACATCATGTTCCCAAACAAAAGTGTATCCGTATTCTTGATGATAGTGATCATTCTTGCGCTGCCCGTCGTGGTTTCGGCGCAGAGTGGCACAGTCCCATCGGGAGGCCAACTCAATCCGATAGACTTGTCTGTAGCGCCCACCTTGTTTGACCGCGCCGTGAACGCAAGCACGCAGGGCAATTTCGATCAAGCAATTTTAGACATCAGCCTGTTCATTATGTTGAACCCAACTGTGCCCGAAGCCTATATTCAACGAGGCACAATCTATCAAATGAATAACAACACCGAAGCCGCGTTGGATGATTATCGCCAAGCCGTTACGCTGATCGATGATCCGAGCACTGCAAGTATATTACAGACTGAAATTGCACGCATTCAAGCGGTCAATGGCGACTTCGAGACTGCGTTTGAGACGCTGGAAGCCAGTATCGAAATGTTCCCCGATAACCCCGACACCCACTTGTTGCTGGCTCGAATGTATCAAGACAGCCAACAATTTCCTGAAGCGATTGAAGCCTATAACGAAGTCATACGTTTGCTTCCCAATGCCGCACAACCTTATCTTGAACGCGGTATTGTCGAGCAGATAATCGGCGATTCGGAGAACGCATTTGATGATTTCTCGATGGCGATTGAACTTGACCCGACATTGATGGAGGCTTATTTTCGACGTGCCATCGTCTATTATAGCGAGAACAACTTTAATCCGTCGGTGGATAATCTCAATTTAGCGTTGGATGACCTCAACACAGCGATTGATTTGGCGCCCGACTTCCCACAATTGTACGTGTTGCGCGGCACTATCTATGGACAACTGGATAACCCAGTCAGCGCTGCGACAGATTATTATCAATGGATCAACATTATTGAGGAACGACGGATAGAGAGCGAATCGCTGGACACGAATCAGTCCATCAGTCTTCAAATGCAAGGCGGTGTCGTCTATCAAATTCCGTTTGAAGCGCGCGCCGGGCAATCGATTAATGTGCAGGCTACGAGCACCGAAACCAGTCCGATTCTTGTGATCCTTGACGCGCAAGGGAAACCACTGGTTGGCGACAATGATACCGCGGCGACCGGCAGCGCGATGATTCAGGGATACCGGTTGCCTGAATCGGGCACGTACACTATCGTCGTCAGTCATAGCGCCTTCGGACCGACCGATGGCATGATTGTCGTTTCGCTGGAATGATGGCTAGTCACTCCGATTTGCTGATTGCAGCCAATACAGCCGATACAAATGAAAGCGCAGGGTATGCTCAATATGCTCTGCGCTTTTGTATTCTAAGCGTCATTTGCTGATACGAACATAACTTTATAAACATAAACATACTGCTCTCTATGAGACCGTTCGCATGATACCCTGTGTAAGGACAGGTCTCAGACCGCCGTTTGCATAGTTTGCATAGATTGAAAGTTTACTTTGTTATGATTGCCTCAGTATCCCGCTAGGCAGGCTGCCCTATCAAAGCAGTTTATGAACGAGCAGCTTTCAGTTTCGTAATTCAAACAAAATCGATTTGCACATTTGCTCATTCCGATGTAACTTTTTGATATATCTATTTGCACCGGAAATCAATCGCATGACTACATATAATGTTCACGACCCGGATGAAATCCGTACCCGACTGGCCGAGTATCTCACCGCAATGACAGGTTACCCAGCGAAGGTGCCGCATGTCGAACAATTGCCCGGCGGTGCGTCTCGCGAGACGTGGCGAGTAGATGCCGTGCTCAACGAGCAAGAAAATCGTTTTGTCCTACGTCGTGACTTGCCGACTGTGATGTATGATAAAGCGCTCTCCCGCGAACAAGAATATCATATTTTGCAACTCGTGCATGACAGTGGCGTCGCCGTCCCACAACCGCGCTGGTATAATACCGAACCGCAAATTCTCGGTAGTTGTTTTTTAATCATGGATTATGTCGAAGGCTTCACCATCGGGCGCAAAATTGTCTCGATGGCGGCGCTCGACGGCGCACGTCAATTATTGCCGGGTCAAATGGCGGAACAATTGGCACATATTCATGGCGTCCATGTACCAAGTGAAGCGTATAGTTTTTTGACCGGGTTTGCAGACGACGAAACGCCCGTCCAGCGCACGATTCGCGAAATCCGTGAGATGCTCGAAAAGCTGCATATCGACAGCCCAGTCTTTGAGTTCGGTTTGCGCTGGTGCGAAGAACATGCGCCACAAACACAAGAGAAGGTGCTGCTGCATGGCGACTTCCGCATCGGCAATGTCATCGTCACCGAAAGTGGCTTGCAGGCCATCATCGATTGGGAATTCGCACACATCGGCGACCCACATGAAGACCTCGCATGGCCGACATTGCGCGATTGGCGTTTCGGGCAGGGGCAGCAACGCTTCGGCGGCATCGCAGACCGCGAGCCGTTCCTCATCGCTTATGAAGAAGCAAGTGGCCGCCCGGTTGACCGCGATACCGTCGACTTCTGGGAAATTCTGGGGAATATTCGTTGGGCAGCGACGGCGCTGTCGCAATCACAACGCCATCTGAGTGGCGGTGACCTGAACATCGAACTCGCGAGTCTCGGACGCCGCTCCGCCGAGATGCAACTCGAAATGTTACTGCTGATTCAAATGCAGGGATTGTAGGGGAAACGATTATGTACGACCGACCGAATGAAACAGAATTGATGGACGCGGTGCGCGGTTTTCTTGAGGCCGAGATTTTGCCGCAAGTGCAAGCCGACGACCGGCTCAAGTATCACACGCTGATTGCGATTAATGTGCTCAAAGTTGCCGAACGCGAGAACAAATATTTCGCCGAGCACATCAAAAATGAGTGGCGTCGCCTGAATGTGTTGGAAGGTGTTGACTTGCCCCTCCGCGGCAATCCGCTGCGGGCGTGGGCGATGCTCGACGAACGCAATCGGCAACTGTGCGCAGACATCCGCAATGGGGTGTATGACGACCCGGCACG
>RFIA01000272.1 GCA_003695675.1 Chloroflexota bacterium | reverse complement strand
TAGCTTTTGAAAGGTTATCATGGCTCAAACTCGCGGATAACATACAATTTTCTGAGGCGATTTCCTTATCCAAAACTGACGCTATTACTGAGGCAATCATAACAAAGCAGGACTTACGCAATCGGGCATCTTGCACCATGCCGCCCGATGTTCAAACATCCGGCTACCGAAATACCAAACCCACTAAAGGGCTTATTTGGGGGCATTCGATCAAATATAGTACCCTTCAGGGTACTTGGCTTTGTGGCAGCCGGATACCGCTATGTCTACGTGCGGAGCATTTATGCTCTGGTTGCTTTTTCTTGTCCTTACTGTCGCCACGCGAGGACATCGATGAAGATGCCGTTGGCGTCGGCCAAACGGCGCGGGTTGCTGCCATCGGCATTCATGATGAATAGACCGGCAGTATCGCCATCGCGCGAGGAGATGAACAACAACTGCTCGCCGTCCGGCGACCATATCGGGAAGCCGTCTTCAGCCGGATGATTGGTCAGGTTGACGGCGCTGCCCTCATCAACGCGCATCACATACACTTCGCGGTCGTCATCGCGGCGTGTCGTGAAGGCGATGCGTGTGCCGTCCGGTGACCATGCCGGTTCCATATCGGGACGGATATGATTCGTCAGATTACGCGCTTCTCCCCCTTGGACATCGACAACGAAAATATTGGTGCGGTCGAGGCTGTTGCCAGAGACATACGCCAAGCGACTGCCATCCGGCGACCACAGCGGATCGAAGTCGCGGGTGGGGTTGTCGCTCAAATTGCGCAAATGCGTCCCATCGACATCGACGCTGTAAACTTCGTTGTTGCCGCTGTTGACGCTGCCATAAGCAATCGCTGTGCCGTCCGGCGACCACACCGGTTCGATGACGTTGTGTTCGGTCACTTGCGACACGCGCCCGCTTGCGAGATCGACGACATTCAAGCGAGCGCTTTCGACATAGAGGATATGTTGATTGTCCGGCGACCACGCGAGTTGGGCGAATATCAGCGCTTCTTCGCTGTACGTCACATATTCGCGCAGCGCCCCCGTCTGCACATCGGCGACGACCAATTGCCACACATCATCGCGGCGCGACATAAACGCAAGTTGTCGCCCGTCGTATGACCATATCGGTGTGGTGTCATCCGCCGGATGCTGAGAGATATTGTGGGCATGGCGCCCCGTCCAATCGGCGACGAAAATCTCGCCACCGCCGCCGGGCTGCACATCGATGAAGGCGAGGTGTTCACCATCGGGCGAGAAAACCGGCGGCAAACCTGCATTGCTAAGGCGATTGAGGTTGAACACATGCCCACGGCGCGTATCGACGAGGAAGACATCGTTGCGCACAATGCGGAAGGTATCGCGCACGACTTCATACGCGATGACATCGCCGCCGATTGCGCTGCCGACGACGCGCGCCGCGCCGATAGTGCTCAACATGAGTAAAATGACAAGCGTCGTGATGGGTGTGAAAATGCGCACAAGTTTCATCATTGCCGCCACATCCGCACCGTGACAGCCCCTTCGACCTGCGCGATGCGGCGTTGATGGCTGCCGTCGGCATTCATGAGATAGACACCGGGACGCAGCGAACTCTCTCGTGCTGAGACGAACAAGATTTGCTTGCCATCCGGTGACCATACAGGATTAGACTCGTGCGCCGGGTGATTGCTCAGGTTGACCGTGTTTGTACCGTCGGCGTTCATCCGATAAATTTCCCATTGATTGTCACGCATCGACGCGAAGACAATCTTCGTGCCGTCCGGTGACCACGCGGGCATAATGTCCGACAAGCCGCCGCTTGTCAGATTGTGCGCGAAATTCTCATCCATATCCATGCTGAAAATATCGGCGCTGTTGACCGTCGTCCCGGCGACATACAACAAAGCCTTGCTGTCCGGTGACCAGCGCGGCGACAAACCGACAAGCAAGCGTGTGTCTAAGCCGCGCACGCTGTCGGCAGCAACATCCGCGACGAGAAGCTGCATCGCCGCCCCACGCATGACGCCATACGCAATCTGCGCCCCGTCCGGCGACCACGCCGCCGAGAGGACATCGACACGATCAATGGTGCGCCGTTCGCCATTGGCGACATCGACAAGCGTCAGCGTTGCCCGGTCGTTGATGAGGATATAGCGGCCATCCGGCGACCACTGCACATCGAGGAACAGCAACAACGGCGCAGTATCATTGGCAAAAGCGCGACGCACTTCGCCGGTTTCCACATCGGCGATGAACAATTCACGATTGCGGTCACGGCGCGAGACGAATGCGATGTGTTTGCCGCCCGGCGACCACACCGGCGCGGCATCATCGGCGCTGTGATTGCTGATGTTGCGGGCGTTGCGCCCCGTCCAATCGGCGACATAAATTTCACCGCCCGCGCCTTCCAGCGTGATGAAGGCGAGATGCTCACCGTCCGGCGAAAAAACCGGCGCATGACCGGTATTGCTCAAATGATACGGATAGGTGCGCAATGTGCGCGTATCGACGATGAAGACATTTTCGGCGCTTGTGCCGAACGGGTCGCCTTCGACTTGAAGGACAATCAAGTCATTGCGCGGCAGCACAGCGCCGACCGGTCGCATCGATAAGATGAAGAGCGACAACACGACAGCCATCGCCGACAAAGCCAGAAACCATTTACCGATAAATCGCACGAGTTTCCTATTCATAATGGAATGATAAAACAAAATGCGAGCCGTGACCACACGACTCGCAAAATGTTCATGGTCTTTTTAGGGCGAAGGGCGACGCGCCTCGCCGCGAGAATATCCAATACTATCCCGTCGCTTCTTCCGACGCGGGCAAAACGACAATCGTCCCTTGCATCGCCGGATGGATGTTGCACACATACGGATAGGCGCCCGGTTCGGTGAACGTCAACGAGAAGGTTTGGCCGGGGAACAATAACGCACTGTTGAAATTAACGCCGCGCCCGACTTCGCCATTCGGTGGAATATTCGGTGTGAAGCCCGGCCCAAAACCGAGTATCGGCGGGCCAGCATCTTGTGGAATCGGGACAATGTCTTGCCCACGCAGCGGCTGCCACGTCACGGTATGCGGGTCGGCGGCATCGGGCGGGATGCTCCACTCGACCGTTTGCCCGACTTCAATCTCGACCGTGAAGGGGAAAAACTGCTGCACACTCACGCGCCCCGCGCCACTTGCATCGGCCTGCACATGAGCGACTCCGTTTTCGTCCGCCACACCGAGTAAATTGTTGGCCTCAAGTTCTTCGATGATGCCGAATGTTGGGCCAGCGAGCGCCCCGATCTCAGCACCGGCCTGCATCATGACTTCGGCCTGTGACGGGACAGGCACATCATCGGCAACGACTTCAATCGTACCATTCATACCGGGATGCACATCGCAGACATAATTGTATGTGCCCGGCGCGAGGTCTATGACAAGCGAGAAAATAGGCGGGCCGTCCGCCGGCAGGCCGCTGTTGGCGCCGCCGCCCGTATAAACACTGCCGCTTTGAATCGACGGGAGTGCAACGGCTGGATTAACCTGCGGAATCTCCACATCGGCCTGACCGGGTATCAACACCAAGGGGATGTTACCCGTCTCGCTGAAGCGAATATTGTGGAAGCCGTTATTTAACCATGTGACGGTATCGCCGCGATGCACTTGAAGATTTGAAGGCGCGAAAGCGAGCACCTCGCTGTTGCCCGGGGCGAGTCCGGCGCCAGCAGATACGACGAATGATTGTGGGCCGCTCGCCACAGCCGATTGTTGAGCAGCCGGTGCAGCCGCCTCAACCGATGGATTCGGGTCGGCGCCGGGACCGGGGATGAGAATCGAGTTACCGGCCAAAATCACGCGCGGATTAGTGATACAATTGATGCGCGCCAGCACATCGAAAGTCGTGCCATTGCGCCCGGCAATCGCGAACAACGTCTCGCCGGGACGAATACGATACTCGACCCAACCTTCCGGTTGTGTCACGACACACTCATCTTGTGCGGCGGCGTAATTGCTCAAAAAACCAAAAGCGACTCCGAGAACAACGGCCACGATAATCGTGACCTTGAACATGCTCTCGGAAGACAACGGAAATGTTTTGACTTGCATTTTGTGAAGCCCTCCTAAAAAATATGAAGATGGTAGTCGGTGGTGGAGATAGCACGTCGTCTGAAATGATGCCCCTCCGTTATTCATTATAATGACTTTTGAAAACACGACAGGGATACTGGCAACCAATTTGATGGACTCTTTGAGGTGAAAATATTTGAATCGCAGAGACATAGAGAGATTGGCACGCTAGAGGCACGGCTGTTGTGCCCGGACAACCTGCGTTGAATCGTTTCGTTTTTCTTGGCGCTCTTGGCGTCTTATGTAGAGTCCGAAAATTAGGCTCTGTTGACATTTGCGCTTTGATGCAAAAATAGGGGACAATCGTTGGGGTTTAGCAAGCTAAACCCTTCAGGGCATTGCGTGCAATGCCCCAACGGAACAATTGCTCTGCTTTGGCGTCACTTGATTCCGCATCAATCTATGAAATGTCAACACAACCTAATTTAAAACCGCAAAGGCACAAAGGACGCAAAGCGGTCATGGCCCTTTTCAGGGGTAGGTTTTTAAGTATATGCTGGAGCAGGCTTAGCATTTGGGTGGCCGGATGTTTCAACATTTGGCGGCGCCTTTTCGACATTTCTTCGGCATTTCTAATGAAAGAAAGGGTTTTCATCTCATGTTACGCACCCTCCCACAAACACGGGAATACGGTTTAAGCTATCGTCTCGTGGCGATTGTCTTCTTCACGGTGATCACCGCCGTTAGCGCCCAATACGAAATTCGCTTCGGCAGCGTCGTCCCCTTCACGATGCAGGTGTTCGCGGTGCTGCTTGCGGGTATGGTACTTGGCTCACGAGACGGCGCGGCGAGCCAAGCCTTGTATGTGCTGTTGATTCGCATCGGGCTGCCGATTGCTGCCGGTGGCGCGGGGGCCAGCGCCCTCGCCGGGCCGACCGCCGGTTATCTCATTGGATTCATCCCGGCGGCATTTCTCGTCGGCTATCTCACCGAGCAGCGCCAAACACGAATGTGGCAGCGTTTGGCGGCGAGCATCGTCGGCATCGCCGTGATTTATTTGTTCGGCATCCCGGTTTTGAAAGCGCGCATTGCCGTCAGTTGGTCAGAAGCATGGGCGTTAGGTGGCGCACCGTTCATCGCCGTGGACATCGCCAAAGCGATTTTCGCCGCATCGCTCAGCGAAGGGGGGCGCACCTTGATGCTGCGGCAGTGGCAAGCGATGCAGCAACAAACGCATCATGACGAACACAACGCCACGTGAGTGAGCATCGTATCGCGCAGCACGTGGCATCCATTGGAAGCACTGCCATACACGAAAAGCAAACAGAATAAAACCGCCAAGACGCAAAGTTCGCCAAGAAAATTCTTTGTATCGGGATGCTGTGTGCAATGCGCCTGCGTCTGTGCGGTTAATTGCTTTCTTGAACAAAGACTCGTCGCTTGTTGGGGTTTAGCTTGCTAAACCCTTCAGGGCATTGCACGCAATGCCCCAACAGCACGCAATGCCCCAAC
>RFIA01000271.1 GCA_003695675.1 Chloroflexota bacterium | reverse complement strand
GAACAAGAAGCTCTGGCTATCAATGCTGGGGCGGGGAGCGGGATTCAATGGTGGATATGGCTGCTCAGCATTCTGATTATTTTAGGCATTGGCATTGGAATCTATGTACTTGGTGCTAGTCAGGGAGCATTCCCAGCAATAGCATTTCTTGCCAGCGATACACCGACAGCAACAGCGACAAGTACCCATACGCCGACGATGACAAATACGCCATCACCAACGCTGACCCCCACACCATCGGCGACATTCACAGACATACCAACCGAGACCCCAACGCCCTCGCCAACGCCAACTGAAACACCATCGCAAACACCGCGCCCATCGAACACGCCACGACCGACCCGTACATCAACTCAAACCAACACGCCCGGCCCGACCAACACCGCAACGCCGAACATCACTGAAACGCTGGCCGAAGCCACACGGCAATTGCAATTAGAAACTGAAACCATTGCGGCTTGTGTTTTTGATTATGCGATCATCCAGCAAACCCCCGAAGATGGCGACTTCTTCCGTGCAGACCGTGAATATACTCGTGAAATCACGCTCCTCAATACAGGAACGTGTGCGTGGGAACGCAATACATCGCTAACATTTATTGAAGGCGAGAGCTTCAATGCTGGCCCCCGCATTTTCTTTGTGACCGACCGCGTAGACGTTGGCGATGAAGTAACCCTGCTATTTGAAGGCACAACACCGATGACAGGTGATTTTTATACCGGCACGTGGGAACTGCGCACACCCGGTCAAGTACCGATAGGTGAACCGATTGAGATTAGTATACAAGTATTCGAAGGAGGCGGCGGTTAGTGACCTTAACACGTCAGCAAGCATGGGATATCGTCTGCGAATTCGTACAGTCCGACAGTCTGCGCAAACACATGCTTTCCGTTGAATTCGCGATGCGTGCCTATGCTGAACATTACGGCGAAGACCCTGATAGCTGGGGTTTGGTCGGGTTGCTTCATGACTTTGACTGGGAGATTCATCCCTCGCTCGAACAACATCCGATAGATGGTGCGCCCATATTGCGCGAACGCGGTTTAGCTGAAGAAGACGTGCGCACAATTTTGAGTCATGGCCCGTTGGGAGAACGTCTCACAACCCGCGACAAAGCCTTATATGCTGTCGATGAACTCACCGGGTTGATTACAGCAGTCGCGTTGGTACGCCCCACTAAAGATATTCGCGAAGTCAAAGTGAAATCGATACGCAAAAAGTGGCGCGATAAATCATTCGCAGCAGGGGTTGATCGTGAAGACATCGAACAAGGCTGCGCGGCACTCGGCGTCGAGTTGTGGGATTTCCATGTGCCGTTGGTGTTGAAAGCCATGCAAGATCATGCAGCCGAACTGGGTTTGGATGGCCGGATGGCATAGCCCCATGACAGCTTTCAGTTAATCGATGTTGAAAAAGTCAACAATCTCGCTTCAAAAATCTGCCATATATCTCATCAAAAACTGGCGCTGGTTACTTCGGTTTTATGTTGCATGGTGGCTTTTAAGCCTCATTCTCCCAACACCACAGCGTGTCTTACTCGGCCCGCCGCAACAAGTTGAGGCTGTGAAGCCGCATGTCTGTGTCCATACCCGCCTGATTGACGAAGTCGATGAATGGAAAATTCAGCAATCGCTCAAACTTGTGCGCGAGATGGGCGCAGACACTATCGTCGAACTCTTCCCATGGCCGTATGCACAACCCTCTGCCGATACATTCGATTGGGCTTCGTTCGACCGCATTGCACGACATGCCGAAAATCAAGGCATCCACGTCATGGCGCGACTGGGATTGGTGCCAGAGTGGGCACGATCTGACGTCGATAGTGATTTTTCGACATTGAATTATCTGCCGGATGAATCATTTGATGAATTCGGTGCATTTGTCGAAGCATTCGCAGGGCGATACGCAGGCGTCATCGACCACATTATTATCTGGAATGAACCGAATATCTCGTTCGAATGGGGCTATCGGCAGGTCGATGCTGCGGGCTATACACGTCTACTACAAGCAGTCTATGCCCGCGCACACGCAGCCAATCCCAACGTGGTCATCGTAGCCGGGGCGCTTGCGCCAACGCTTGAACCGGCGGGCAGCCCGAATGGTCTTAGCGACGTGTTATATCTCGAAGAACTTTATCGGGCTGGCGCTGCCGAATACTTTGATGCGTTGGCAATCCATACGTATGGCTTTACACAAGCACCGCAGGCCGAACCAGCCCTCGACCGCCTCAACTTTCGCCGGGCAGAATTATTGCGCGATGTCATGGAGCGTTACGACACGCCTGAAAAACCCGTTTACATCACGGAAACGGGTTGGAACGACCACCCGCGCTGGGCATTAGCAGTACGACCATCACAACGTATTGGATATACGCTAGACGCCTTCAGGTGGGCGGAAGAAAACTGGCCGTGGGTCAAAAAAATGTGTGTGTGGGCATTGCGTTACCCAGCGCCGGTCAACAGCTATCCGGACAACTTCACCCTGATTACGACCGACTTTCAGGCAAAGCCGATTTATTACGCCATCCAAGCGTATGCCAGAGGTCTCGAAAGGAGCGACAACCTGTGGCTGCCCGCCCCAATCGAATAGCTGCGATTGTCCTTGTAGGGCTTGTCGCGCTTGGTATCATCATAGCCGGACACCAAATCCGCAATTCACGCCTGAGCAAAACGACCTCTCCTGCCGAACTGTTTGCCAATGGTGAAATTCGTATTGGTGTTGATGCCAGCTTTCCCCCATTTGCATTTGTCAACGATGATGAACTCGTCGGGATAGATATTGATCTTGGTCGCGCCATTGGTGAAGCGCTTGGTATGCCAGTCCGTTTCGTCAATATGGGTTTTGATGGACTATACGATTCGCTCAAAGCTAATCAAGTGGACATCTTGATTTCAGCCTTGTTGGTTGACCCACTTCGACAAGACAACGTCCTGTATACACGGTCATATTTCGATGCGGGACTGGTTCTTGTGAGCAATCCCGATAATGTGATAGAAGACATGGGTGAACTTTCAGGGCATGTGTTGGCGTATGAATTCGGATCATCGGCAGATAGCGAAGCGCGACGCTGGTTGCGCCGCATTCACCCCTTCGAGATACATCCTTACGAACGCCCTGAATATGCGATGGACGCGGTGCGGCTTGGTCAAGCCGATGCTGCATTGGTTGATGCCATCAGCGCACGATTGTATCTACGAGAGTACAACGACACTTGGGATGCACAAATCCATTATGTGACCGAGTCCATATTCGCCATCGCCACCCGCCGCGACCGCCCCGATCAATGGCGTGTGGTCAACCGTGCTTTACAAACATTGTTTGAAGATGGCCGATTGGACACCATTTTGAATCGCTGGTTGTGATGAGCACAACCTTGTAGATTTCAATGTCAACGATATACTGGCATCATGATGCACATCGGAATCGATGCCCGGTTAAATTATTATCGCGTTGGCGGTATCAGCACGTATACCCATCGTATCATTCAAGCGCTCGAAGCAATCGATACTGAGGATCAATACACCATCTTTCACAGTCGTAAAGCCGGCGCATCGCTAACACAAGCATTTCAACGCGCTAATTTGTGGACGCCGTGTCATCACCGCCTTGAACGTATCACCTTGTCCGTCGAGTTGTTACGTTATCGACTCGATATTCTCCACAGTCCCGATTTCATCCCGCCATTGCGTGGTGCAAAGTATCATATCATCACGGTACATGACCTCAACTTTTTGCATTATCCGCAATTTTTGACGCCGGAAAGTTTTCGTTATTACAACGGGCAAATCAAACAAGCCGTCACACAAGCCGACCACATCTTCGCCGACAGTGAAGCGACGAAGCAAGACATCATCGACATGCTCAACGTGCCCGCAGAAAAAATTACGACACATAAATTAGGGGTTGATGAACATTTTCGCCCCTTGCCTGCGGAGATATTGGAACAACATCGCGCCACACTCAACTTGCCGCCTGAATATTTCTTGTTCGTCGGCACATTTGAACCGCGCAAGAACATCGTCGGTTTGCTGGAAGCGTATCAACAACTCATCGCTGAATTCCCCGACGCACCGCCGCTTGTACTCGCGGGCAATCGTGGGTGGAATTTTGACGAAATGATGACACGCGTCGTAGCAATGGATTTGTCGTCACACATTTTATGGCGTGAAAGTATCGCGTATGATGCGTTGCCCGCACTCTATAATATGGCTATTGCGCTCATCACGCCATCATTTTACGAGGGATTTGGGCTACCGGCCCTAGAAGCGATGGCTTGTGGGACTGTTCCGATTGTGAGCAATCGTTCGTCGTTGCCCGAAGTTGTCGGCGATGTCGGCTTGCAAATCAACCCCGACGACCCAACGACAATCGCTAACGCAATGAGACAGGCTATGAGCGATTCGCAATGGCGTGCTACAATGCAGCAAGCCGGTTTGCGGCGTGCGCGGCAATTTACATGGTCGCAGACTGCACAGGTTATTTTGTCTGTCTATCGTCAATTCAAATAGGAAAATTATGCGCGTCCTTCTTCTAACACCCGCCCTACCCTATCCACTGCATCAGGGAGGCGCAATTCGTAATTATGGTCTCATCCATGGTTTGCATCACCATGGGCATCAAATTTGGTTGCTGAGTTTTCATGACAACGACACATCAACAAAGACAACACCACTACACGATTTGTGTGAATATATCGAGACTGTCCCGACACCGCCACGAAACGCACTCCAACGCTTGCTCAGCTTACTAACTTCAAAAACGCCGGATTTAGCGCAGAGACTATATGACAGCGCATTTGCAAATCGGCTTGAGAATTTACTCAAGCAGCAATCGTTTGACCTCATTCAATTCGAGGGGCTAGAGATGACCGGTTATCTGCCACTCGTCAAACGGTTACAACCACAAGCAAAATTATGCTACGACGCACACAATGCTGAATTCGCTTTGCAACACAACATCGCCGTTGCAGAACGCGGCGACATCAAGCGTCTACCGGCGGCGTTATATTCAACATTGCAAGCCAAACGAATCGCTCGTTTTGAACGTCATATCTGTGAACAGGTTGACCTGACCCTCGCTGTTTCGGACGAGGATGCAGCGATGTTTAGAACACTTTCGCCTAGTCGCTGTGTCCATGTCGTCCCCAACGGAATCTTCACCGATACGTATGCGCAATCGTCAGAGAAACTTGATCTTGGCGAATGCGTCCTCGTCTTCACTGGCAAGATGGATTATCGTCCGAATATCGATGCCATGCTGTGGTTCAGCAATCAGATTTTGCCGCGAGTCCGCGAACACTATCCCGAAGCCCGCCTGTATATCATCGGACAAAAACCACATACGCGCCTACAACAATTGCGTGACCGTGACGATATTATCATCACCGGATGGGTGCCGGACATTCAACCCTATCTTCGCGCTGGGGCCATTTATGTTGCGCCTCTGCGTATGGGCAGCGGCACCCGGCTGAAAATTCTTGAAGCGATGGCTGCCGGATGCGCAATTGTTTCAACGACTACAGCCGCCACCGGCCTCAATATCCAAAACGGTGATGTCATCGCAATTGCAGACAGCGATGAAGATTTCGCTCAGCAGTTGATCCTGTTGTTGCAAAATTCCGAACGACGCGCTGTCATGGGCAAGGCAGCCCAAACTTATGTCAGCCGTCACTATGATTGGTCGGTTTTGACACCGCGCTTAATGGCAGCTTATATGGACATTGGTCTTGAATAAAGCGGAACTCGCTGACCGAAACCGCGCAAAAGCACAAGCGCTTCATCGCACATCAATACGCCAACGAATACGGCGGGCTAGCCTGCATCTGCTTGCCCATATACCTGCGAAAGCAAAAACGGCACACAATCAACAACGCATCCTTTTGATTCGGCCTGACCATCTCGGCGATGTGTTATTGACCACACCGGCAATATGTGCATTGCGTGCCGCGTTACCGGATGCAGAAATTCACATCCTTGTCGGTGAATGGTCGCAGGCTGTCCTCACAGCATACAGCGAGATTGATCGCATTTTGACATTGCCATTTCCCGGTTTCACACGGCAGCCTAGCAATGGTGTATTTGCGCCATACCAATTGGCGTACCGGTATGCGCAGCAACTGCGCAACACCGGTTATAATTGCGCCATTATTTTTCGGCCTGACCATTGGTGGGGTGCGATGCTTGCCCACCTCGCAGGCATACCTGAACGATGGGGCTACAATCACCCGGATACCCGTGTATTTCTCACGCACCATATCGAATGGCATCACGAACATGCCATCGTGCAAAATATGCGCTTAGTCGAGCAATGGGTGGACAAACAAAGGCATCAACAAATTAATTATCGCTTTCCGGTTGCAGAGTCAGACCGATTGATGATTGATGCGCTACTCTTCGAGAAGCGCATTAACCGCGAAAATCCGATCATTTGTATTCATCCCGGTTCAGGTACACAAACCAAACAATGGCGAGAGTCACAATGGGCACGAGTGGCAGACGTACTCCACAAAGAGTGGGATGCGACGATTATCCTCACCGGGACAAAAAGCGAATATGTGTTGACACAACAAATTGCTGCTCAGATGAAGTACAAAGCACATAATCTGGCAGGGCAAACAACAATCGGTCAATTAGCGGCACTGTATCGACAGTCGCACATCGTACTCGGCCCGGACAGCGGCCCACTTCATCTCGCGGCTGCTGTCGCCACATCGACTGTTGCTCTGTTTGGCCCGGCAGACCCAGTCGAATTTGCGCCATGGGGTGCTGCTGATGAGCATGTCGTCCTCACGTCGGACATCGCCTGCCGTCCCTGCCGCATCCTTGAGTGGGCATACGAACATACAGCCCTGCATCCCTGTGTGCATGACATCACCGTCACGCAGGTACTTGATGCAGCGCGGAAAATATTAGGGAAAAATAATTCATTCATGGAGTAAACTGATGACGCTTACATTCACCCAACTCAAAATCTCAGATGCGGAATATAAGCAGCGTTGTGACAAGCTGCTGTCGCACATTCAGACTGAGGGAGTCGAGGGAGTCGTCTTGTTCGATGGTGACTACATCAAATATTACACGGGTTTCGCTTTCATCCCAACCGAACGACCGATAGCATTTGTCATGAACGCGCAAGGCGAGCGTCGCTTATTCGTCCCACGTCTTGAACTTGAGCATGCACAGGCCAACGCGATTGTCGATGCCGTCAACCATTATCAGGAATATCCTGACAATCCACATCCAATGAATGTTCTCGCAAAAATGCTCGACGAAATGGGCATCCGCCAAACAATCGGTGCAGATAACGACGGCTATCCGTGGATATTTGGTTATCGCGGCCCAACACTCGCTGAAGTCGCGGGGGTCAATGTCAAATCTGTACGGATTTTCGTCGAAAATCAAATGGCGATAAAGTCCGAGGCTGAAATCAATCTGATGCGCGAGAGTGTCAAATGGGGGCATCTCGCCCATGTTTTGCTGCAACGATACACGGTCGTCGGCGCGACAGAAACCGAAGTCAGCCAACGCGCGAGTAACGAAGCAACCCGTGCCATGCTCGACACCATCGGCCCGATTCATCGCGGACAAAATCAATTTGTTGACCGCGCAATGGCCGACTATCGCGGGCAGATTGGACGCAATGCTGCGATACCTCATGCACTTGCGGCGAATATCACCTTTCAACCGGGTGATGTGCTTGTCACAGGTGCCTCAGCGCCGGTATGGGGGTATGTTTCTGAACTTGAGCGCACGATGATTATGGGGCCGCCGACTGATGAGCAGAAATATTTCTTCGATCACATGCTCGCCCTGCAAGATTTGGCACTCGCTGAAATTGAGCCGGGCAAGCCATGCTCAGCAGTTGACCGGTCGATACGCGATTACTTTGCCAAGCATGACCTGACACCGTATTGGAAGCATCATACCGGTCATACAATTGGCTTACGGTATCACGAGGGGCCGTTCCTCGACATTGGCGATGACACAATTATTCAGCCGGGTATGATTTTCACAGTTGAGCCAGGACTTTATAAAGACGGACTCGGTGGTTTCCGCCATTCGGATACGGCGGTAGTGACAGAGGACGGTCTTGAAGTATTGACTTACTATCCGCGCGATCTCGAAAGCCTGACATTGCCGATTTAGCGGCGCTCAAGGCCGAGTTCGGCTTCGCTCATCGGTGCGACAGTTCGGGTCTCTTCATTGCGATAAGTGACCATGCCCGGCCCGGCGCCTTTGATCTTTTTGACATATTTACATCGGGTGACATCGACAAGCACACTGCCCTCGTCGCGTTTTGCGCTGTAATAAGCGGCGAGCGATGCCGCTTGTAAAATTACGTCTTCTGGAATTTCGCGACCGTCATATTTGATGATGACATGCGAACCGGGCACATCATGGGCATGAAGCCACAAATCATCGCCACTGCTGCGTTTGAAAGTCACAATGTCATTTTGACGACTATTGCGCCCAATCCAGATTTGGTGACCGCTTTTAGTGACTACGCGAAGTGGCGCACTCTGCCCACCACCGACACGACCGGCTTTCTTACCGCGCCAATGGCCTTTCTGCTGTAATGCTTGTCGCACTTCATCAATTTCCGGCCAATTGCTCGCGATCTCAAGGTCAAGCGCGAGTTGTTCGACAAACGCAAGCTCGTTGCGTGTCTCTTCCACAAGCTGCGGCACACCTTCAAGCGCTCGTTTGGCTCGATTGTATTTGTCGAAATAACGCTGTGAATTTTCAACCGGTGACAGCGATGTGTCCAACGCAATCACAAGCTCAGGCTCATCCGGGTCATACTGCGCCCGCAATTCAGCCTGACCGGGTTCCAACATGTACTGATATGCCAAAATCAATTCGCCACTCTTACGCAGATATTCGAGTTCTGCATCATCCACAAGCGATGCTTCGAGCGAATCGAGCTTCGCGCTTAATTTGGCGATAGTTTCGCGAATTTGCTCGCGCACGGGGATTTTCGCTGCTTTGTAGGCATCTTCACCTGTTGGTTGACCGTAATATGCAACGGCAGCAGCGCTCACAGTGTCAACTGGTCGCCATCCCACAAGATGTGTAATCGGATAGACGCTGAAAGCGACAACACCATCATCGTTTTCGACGACACCCGGTTGCCATTCATGTTGCGAAAGCGGCGCAATCAGTTCATTGAGTGCATCATATAAAGCGGCAACGTCAGCCTCATTTGCCTTTTGATTGACGACAGCGCAACCACGATGCACGATTTCTTTTGCTAAAAGCGGACTTACCCCCAACAAGCGCGAACTGAGCACTTGTTGTGTTTTGCGCTTGGTGTCGCTCTCTTGCTCGAAAATACCGCGCAAAGCATCTAATGTGAGTGTTGTCGGGTCGTGTCTGCCGGTCAATGGCGGTGGCGGCACATACTCATGCGCGGGCAGACTGAGGCGATACGAATTCTCTTCAGGGCCGACTCGCTGTATACAATCGATAATCGTACCATTCTGCACCAACAGTACGTTGCTGCGCCGCTCCATCGGTTCAATGATGATGATGACATCGCCTTTCGGCCCGGTGAGTTCAATATGCAGAATGCGCTCCCACGCTGGTTGGCTGATACCCGTCACCAACGCATCTTCAACATAACTGCGAAAAGCGAGACCGAGTTGCGTTGGCTTTGTCAAACCGCGTCGCAACTTCCCTTGTACAAGATGAACACGCGGCAGCTGTTGGTCTGCGTTCATGTACAGATAATGGCGTTCGCGATTGGCGTAAATTTCTAATCCAAGACCAGTGGCATCGACATCAATCGCATCCTGCACTCGACCGCCGACAATCGTCTCAGTCAGTTCATCAACAAGGGCAGAAATCGTGAACGCATCGAAATACATAAACTATAATTCCAGCAGATAAGCGATCAGGTCGCCGAGTTGTTTGTCGGTCATACGCTGACGAAAATTTCGCGGCATGACGTCAACATAACCATCAACAACGTATGCCGACGGTGACACAATCGATTCGTAAATATAGGCAGCAGCCGTCAATGGCGGTCGCCTTTCACCGGCACGCTCGCCGAGACCTTCAAACAGAGGCGCGACAACAGTTTCATGACAGGTCGTGCAGGCAAATTGTACGAGAAGTTGCGGGCCATTCGTCGAGTCTGCGTTCGCCAGCAGCGAATCAACTACATCGAGGTAAGTCGTGGAGGCCAGTGTTTCTGGAACTTCGACCGTCTCATCGTCAAAGGTGATGAAGAAATACAAAAAGATTATCCCAATAAGTACAAACGCAACCGCAACAATACGCACAGGCCATCCAATTATTGACTCCTGTGAAGATTGCGCCATCTCTCAACATCCTTCAGGCCTCAATAAAGGCATTAAAATGCAACAATTTGATCGATTATCATCGCGAGAAATAGAAATGCCAGATAAGTTGTTGTGTATTTATACATTCGTTTTGCGGTCGCACCATCGGCAATTTTAATGAGCAGCAGCGACATGCGTATCAAACCGGCTCCCAAAATCAACGCGGCCACCATATAAACCAATCCTAGCATATTGGCTGCGCCGGGTACCAATGTGAGAATAACGAGCAAAATTGAGTAAAGCAAAATTTGTCTGCGGGTTGTTTGCTCGCCGTGCGCGACCGGCATCATCGGCACATTCGCCCGCGCATAATCCGAGTTGACAAGCAATGCCAATGCCCAACTATGTGGCGGTGTCCAATAAAAGATAATGCCGAACAACAAAAAGGCTTCAAACGATAAATTGTTCGTCACAGCAGCCCAACCAACCAGCGCGGGCATGGCACCTGCCCCGCCACCAATGATGATGTTCGTCGCCGTGTTGCGCTTCAAGATAATCGTATAGAGGACGACATAGTATACCGCGCCGCCCAATGCCAGCAGCGCTGCCAACCAGTTTACCCAAAAGCCGAGTACAACGACCGAGAGCAACACTAGCGTCACCCCAAAGTTAAGCACATTGCGCGGCGACACCCGTCCCGATGGAATCGGACGACGCGCTGTCCGCGCCATTTTCGAGTCCATCTCGCGGTCGATGTATTGATTAATAGCACTCGAACCTGACGCTGCGAGAATCCCGCCTATAATTGTCGGAAGCAAAATCCGCAGTCGAGGGATGCCCTCAGCCGCAATCACCATCGCTGTCACCGTTGTGAACAGCAATAGAAGAACAATTCGTGGTTTGGTTAATTCGAGATAAGTTCGGAACCGGGCTGCCATTGTTGCTCTGTTTGCCTATCAGCCGCCTCGCGACTATTCAATCGTTCAATCACACTGAAAGCAACCAGCAACCCCCATGTTGTTGCAGCCAATCCAACGTGTACCGCTCCCCATATCGGCCTCGCACTGCTGAGCACAAACACTGCTCCTACCCCAGCTTGTAACAAGTATACGACCAACGCGCCAACAGACAGCAAACGAGAGACTCGGTCTTCCCGATTGCGGCTCACAACCCAACTCAACAAGCCAAGCGCCAATCCCAATCCAAGCACAGCCACACGATGAAAGGTGTGAATCATCGCCAATTGCCCCTGCCCTGTCGGAAGCACTTGTCCGTTACAAAATGGCCATGTCGTACAAGCCAATGTCGCACCACTACCCCGCACCAATGCACCGGTTAAAATAATCAGAAAAGCCAGCCCCGTCGTCGCATAAACTAAATTTGTGACTTGGTCGTTCCGCAAACGAGCTTGCGGTTGATAACGGGCAACAATCGCCACGCCCAGTAAAGCCGCAAGCAACAACATCGCTGTCCCCAAATGCAGTGTCACGAACGTCGGCGGTAATTCAAGAACGACAACAATCGCCCCCAACATGCTCTGCAAAGCAAATAAACCCGCAGCAACAAAAGTCATATTGGTCACAAGGCGATTTTCATCACGATAACGAGTCCACGCCAACCATAACATACCAATGCCCAAAACGCCTATCAATGCAGCCGTCAATCGATGCGACCATTCAATCCATGCGGTGAGATTATCGAGCGGGGGGACAATACGCCCTTCGCACAACGGCCATGAATCGGCACAACCAAGCCCCGAATCAGACACACGGACGACCGCACCAAGCACGACCAAGCCCAAAGTAAGCAAAGCTGTAAGTGCTGCGAGTCGTGGGAAAAAGATAGAAGGTTGTTTTTGTTGCATCAACAATTCCTGCTCACAAGCACTTAAGCTTGTTTTGCGACAGCCGTTTCGCCTTCGTCGGATGATTCGGCACGTATTTGATGCAAGGAGCGATCCAAAAACCACATGACAACCGCCAAACCAATCCCCATGCTGAGCATACCACCAAAAACAACGCCACCAATAATCACCAATAAGGCTGCTTGTGATGGGGCGACCAACACAGTCGAGCCTTCGGGGTCGTCCACCTGCTGCACAGCAAGTGAGGCCAAACTGTCTTCGCCATTATAGGCCACCTGATACGTAATACTGCCACCAATAATCAGGAGGAGAATTAACCCTACGAAGATACTAAACTGTCGCATATCAAGCTCCACAGATACTTCAAGCGAGGCAATCTACAAGCAAAGATTGTACAATTTATCACAATTTACTGCAAGATAGCAAAAGAAAATTATGCCTGCGATGTAAAATCGTCGGGACGGTCGCCGCGTTCAGAATCGGAGTCAATGGCATCATAGCCTTCCTGCTCATTGTCATCGACAGCATCCATCTCTTCACCCGGCCCTTCAGGATCATATCGATCCATCATATCATACCGTTCCGGGAGGCTTTTCGACGGATGCAACTCGCGACCGCGATCATTGCCATCACCGCCTTCAAAGCGACGTGGCACTGCAAAACGAAACACCGTCCCCTCATTTGGCGTACTCTCAACTTGAATATAACCATGATGACGTTCAACAATTGCTTTCGTGATCGCTAGCCCGAGTCCACTCCCTTTGATTTTGCGTTTATCATCGTCATCGGTGCGATAGAATTGGTCGAAAATACGCGGCAGCTCTTGCGGAGAAATGCCCACACCAGAATCTTGTACTGTGACCTGAATCAAATCACCACGATTTTCAATCGTAACATGTATCCAACCATTATCGCGGTTATATTTAATGGCATTGCTCAGCAAATTTTGCACGACTTGAGCAAGACGCCCCTTGTCTCCCAAAACCAAGACAAGATCATCGGCAACTTCAACCTCAATCGTAATACCACGCTCTTGTGCCTTATCTTCGAGAATAGCCAACGTTTCATAGACAAGCGCCGCCATATCAAACTGAACTGGATACAAATCCATCTCGCCGTTGATCCATGCAATGTCCAACATGTGCGCAATTAAATCTTCCATACGCTGCAAACCGACCATCGCACGTTCGGCAAAATGCAACTGCCGTTCATTCAACGGGCCAAGTTCTCGAATGAGATCTAACGACCCCATGACAGACCCAATAGGTGTTTTCAAATCATGAGCAATGATATGTAACCAATCGTCGCGTAAATCTCGGTCAGTCATGGCGTTTCCGTCGGGCATAATAAAGCGGGAAATGTGTCTAGCGCATAAGCAAGGCGTGTGCCATGCCATGTCAGATAAGACCCATCAACGAGCAAAATCCGATGATGATGTGCAGCGGGAACATCAAGTTGTGCAAACAGGGGGATATGCGTCTCGTTAAACGCAAAAGGCTCACTAGGCAACAAAATCACATCAGGTTGTGCTTCGACAACTTCTTCAAGCGTGACACGCGGATAACGAGTATCGCGTCCAGCAGAACGCGGGTCATTTTCTGGATAAGGTTGTGCTTTGCCGAGATCAGCTTCTAGCGGATACAAACGCTCTCTGTCCGCAAAAACATTCGTCCCACCACACAAAGTCAGCAAATCGTGGATGTATGTTTCTCGATTGAAAGTCATCAAAGGATCCAACCAGATCGGTACAAAAACGCAGCATGGCGCTGTATCGTCGTCTTCCCGGGACTGCTGCACCCGTTCTAACCAGTCCACTGTTTGCTCAATTAAACGAACACGCGGCACCATCATCGGCTCATCAAAAACATCCATGATGTCCCACAATAAATTCAATGCCTCGCGCACCGTTCGCGGAAATGTCACCCATACAAGAATACCCGCATCTTGCAACGCCTGAATATCTTGCGGGCGATTTTCCTCTTGATTGGCAAGCACGAGATCCGGCGATAAGCGAATAATCTGCTCAATGTCCGGATTTTTTGTGCCGCCGACAGTCGGCAGCCCAGCAACACCCGCTTGGGGATAAATACAATAATCCGTCACGGCGACAATACGAGAACCAAGATTGAGATCAAACAACGACTCGGTGATACTCGGCACAAGCGACACAACCCGTCGCGGCGGTTCGGTCACCGGGGCGCTAACATGATAAACATATTCGTGATCGCTCAAAATCTTCCCTATTACCGATGAATGAGTTGCTCACGCTCCGGCCCGACACTTAATGTGCGCACTGGGACATCAACCAGCGTCTCAATCCGTTCGACATAGCGCCGTGCTGCATCCGGCAGCGCAACCCAATCACGAGTTGCACGAATATCCTCTGACCAACCCGGCAGCGTCTCATAAATTGGCGTTGCTCGTTCGAGTTCAGCCGATGTTGCCGGTGGTGATGCGACACGTTCTCCATCAATTATATAACCTATTGCGATTTTTAATTCATCGAATCCACTTAAAATATCAAGTTTCGTCAAAACCAATTCAGTAAAACCGTTGATTTGCGCCGCATAGCGCACAGCGACAGCATCCAACCAACCACAACGCCGAGGGCGGCCGGTAGTCGTGCCAAATTCATCCCAGAAATTCTCCCCCGTGCCGCGAAGACGCTCGGCTATTGGGTCATCAAGCTCGGTCGGCATCGGGCCAGAACCAACCCGCGTGCTAAAGGCTTTCGCCACACCAACGACACGTTCAACAAAACATGGCCCAATCCCAAGACCAGAAAGTGCCCCACCGACGGTCGGCGACGAACTCGTCACATAAGGATAATCACCATGATCGACATCCAATAATGTGCCTTGAGCGCCTTCACACAAAATGGAAGCATTTTCCTTCAGCCGTTGATTGAGATAAGCAGAGCTATCTCGCAAGAACGGACGTAATCTCTCGGCAGCCTTCAGATATTCCACTGTGAGTGTATCTACATCCAATCGTAGATCATCAGCCAAAACCTGATTGGCATCTTCCATCATCCGATGCAATGAATCAGCAAAATCTTCGCTATCTTTCATCTGACCGGCGCGAATACCGCGACGAGCAATTTTATCGGTATAAGCTGGGCCTATACCGCGCAACGTCGTTCCAATCGCTTGTTGACCACGTGCCCGCTCCGATGCCCCATCAAGTGCAATGTGTGCCGGCGTGATGATGTGCGCTCGCGTACTGATATGCAAACGCTCTGGCGAAAGAGGCACACCGGCCTCAATCAATCCTTCGATTTCTTTAACCAGATTGACGGGGTTAATCACCATACCATTGCCGAGAACACACGTCACACGGTCGTGCAAAATTCCAGACGGCACAAGATGCAGCTTAAAAATCTCATCACCGACATATACCGTATGCCCAGCATTATCCCCCCCAGCGAATCGCGCCACGACGTCGGCCTGTGATGCCAACCAATCGGCAACACGCCCCTTACCTTCATCACCCCATTGTGCCCCAACAACAATTGTTGCAGGCATTGTTACACCACTCCCCACCAACTGAATTTATCCAGAGTAAAAACTGCCCAGCGTAATTGTAATTTCACGCTGGCCCCATGTCTCAAGCTGACCGTCCGGGCCAAGTGCAAGCGCCGATCCTCCGCCGACACCAACTGCAATCGCCGCCGGTTGTTCGATGAGCAAATCACGTATCTGCGTCAAGTCACCAACTGCTTGCGTCCGTGCCATAATTGCCGCGCTTTGCAACCACTCGAAACCATCAAGAACAGTTTCGTCAAGTGCTACCCACGTGCCAAAGAGCATCGAAGCTATCCCTTCGGCAAGAATGACTGCACCGCGTTCAAAGGCATTTTGCATACCCTCAAGGGCAGCACCTAGCAACGCCGACCGCAAGGTAAACGGATTTGACATGTCGGCAATGACAATCATACTCGCATCCGACAATTTTTGGACAATCGTCGCATCATCTTCAGAGAGAATATCAACGATATAGCCCGCAGGTGCGCCAAGAGACTCTAAATCATCAAGTGTTCTTTCTCCCGTCAAGTCATTGGCAAGCGCGACACAAGCTACCGCGCCATCAGCCGCAATGCGGGTGAGCGCTGCGCCGCGAATTTCTGCTGTGTCGTCAACACCGCCAGCTAATATAAGCCAGCCGCGTCCATCAAGCCAACGAAAGACACTGTTAGCAGCCATCAACGCTCCGTATTTTTGCCCGGTTTTGCGCCACATTCACACGGCCCATCACCATGCACTGTGCAAGGTTCTTGCGCTTTTTTCGCCAAAGCCCGCAATTCGTCTAGCGGAATCAAATCCTCTCGTTTGACGAGCTTCCGTCCTTCTTCTTCATGATACACTGTGACCGCGTCTTGCAGGGGGTGAACATCAATCACTTTCGCTTCCCCGAAAGGCGTACCGACGCGCTTGTTACGTTTCGGCAATTGCTTGCGGGCTTCGACATATTGTTCATACTCATACACCAAACAACAACGCAAACGTCCACACATACCCGTTATATCCGAGGGATTGAGCGAAATCCCCTGCACTTTTGCCATCTTAATCGAAATCGGACTAAAGTCAGTCAAAAACGTGCTGCAACAACGCAATTCACCGCAAGCGCCATAACCGCCTAGCAATTTTGCGACATCGCGTGGGCCAACTTGCCGCAATTCAATCTTCGTCTTAAAAATTGCAGTCAAAGCTCTATGCAACTTCGATGTATCGACCTTATCTTCCGCATTCAAATGAATGGTCAACAAACTGCCATCATAATTATATTCGGCGGCAATGAATTTCACATTTTCATATTCGCCGATATTGTCAGCTTCTTCACGACATACTTCTAACGCTTTCGGCTGTTTACGTTCCCATTCTTGTTTAAGCAACAAATCTCGTGGCGTCGCCATGCGCAAAATTTGTTTGTAACCCCGCTCATTGTCGGGCGCAGCCGTAAAGCCCATCACCTGCCCCATTTGACGACCACGCACTGTTTCAACAATCACGTAATCACCGGCTTGCAAATCCTGAAATTCATCGTAACCAAAATGATAAAGTTTACCCACTTTGTGAAACCGAACACCAGCAACCATCTGTTGTTGTTCAGCAGTTGTATCAGCCATATCAATCACCCTTGATGATAACATTCAAACCCGCTTGCATCTCCGATTATAATGATACGCGCACAGGCTCACTATAGCAAAACATTGACAAACAATGCGCAAAATGCTAGGCTCAAAATTCTTAACCCGCTGCAATCTTGCAACTCATAACAATTTTCTCTGGTTCGAGAAGCCAATCCTCGTAACTAGCTTTCTTATTGTTCAGGCAGAACACGATGCGTACACTGATCATGAAATTTGGCGGGTCGGCACTCGGCACGACAACCGCCCTCACACAAGTTTTAAGCATTGTACTACAGGAGCACGAGCGATGGGAGCGCCTGTTGCTCGTCGCGTCTGCGCTAGATGGTGTGACTGACCAATTGATTGAGGCGGCGCATTTCGCACAAATCGGCAGCCAACGCAAATACCGTCGCATCGTTGCCAATTTACGCAGTCGGCATCTTACACTCATTGACAATCTGCCATTAGGCAGTCATGAACGCGCTACGCTCCAAGCAGACATTGACCGATTGTTATTCGATATGCTTGACCAATGCCAGCTTTTCGCAAGCCGCAACGACAACAAAGAAACGGTTGCCAGCCGGGTCGATGCAATTATTGGCACCGGCGAGCGTTTGTCCACCCGTATCATCGCCGCTTTATTGCGTAAAAGCAACTTGCGCGGTATCGCTATTGACGCCAGCGATTTCATCATCACCAATAATATCCACGGACATGCCGCGCCAGACATCGCGTTGACAAAACAGCGCGTCTCCGAGCATCTACTACCGATTATGGGACGCAATATCATCCCAGTCGTGACGGGCTTCATCGGCTCGACCGAACAAGGCAATTTGACTACACTCGGTCGCGGCGGCAGTGATTATACAGCGTCCATTCTAGGTGTTTGCACCAACGCCGACGAAATATGGATATGGTCGGATGTAGACGGCATGATGACAGGCGACCCACGTATTCTGGACGGAACACACGTCATTCCAACATTGTCGTATGAAGAGGTAGCGGAACTCGCATATTTTGGCGCACGCATTTTGCACAATCAAATGATCGTGCCGCTGAAAGAAGCCAACATCCCCCTGTACATCAAAAATGTCTTCAAACCGCAAGAGGCAGGCACCCTCATCCACGACATACCGCATACCAAAAAGAACAAATTCAAAGCGGTAACTTGGATACAGGGTATCGGGTTACGTGCACAACACAGCGGCCCGTTATCTTCTATCCTCTCGGTAGTTGATGACACCCTGTATGATATAACCAATGCTCATGCTGATGTCACCATTTCATCGCAATCGTCAACAGAGAGTTTCTTCGCTTTCGTCATCCCGACAAGCGCCGGAACAGATGCCATCCACAATGTCCAACTCACACTACAAACCCGCTTGGCACAAAATGACAACGCACAATCGTGGGAAGTCAATCCCGTTACAATCATCACCGTCATTGGGCAACATGACCATATTCCAACAGCCGTCGCCGAATTGTTCAGCGTGCTTAAAGAGGTGACAATACTTGCCGTTGCGCAAGGGCCATCAAAATGCACTCTGTCGATTGTGGTTGAACCGTCAACTGCTGAAAAGACACTCGCGCTTATTCACCAATTTATATGCGATAATCTTTAGCAAAAATTTCACAAACACGACGCAAATAGTGAAATTTATCACCTCGATAATGTGACAGATTGCGGCATTATTCATTTCGCTTTTTTGAGAAAATGAATTATATTCATCCAAGGGGCAAACAAGGGACAAAACTTTGCAAGCGCACCAGCACAAAATCCACATCATCTACAAACCAAGACATGTCGTATTTCGTTCTTGAATCATTATTTCAAATCGTTACTTTGTCCTTGCGTGAGATACTTTTGTTCTTTAAGACAAAGAATGAGGAGAAGCTAAGTGCCACTTCAAACCGTTCAACATCCACGTAGTCGTAAAGTTGATCTTGATGCAGTCGGAATTGCAATTTCGGAAGGCTACAGCTTAGTTCATTGGAACTTGAACCCGCCTGAAATCATCGAATATGCCATCAAACTCGGCGAAGGACATTTTACAAATAAAGGCGCTCTGCGTGTCCTCACCGGACAATACACCGGGCGCAGCCCCAAAGATAAATTCTTCGTCGAAGAACCATCGTCAAAAGATAAAATTTGGTGGGGCGAAATTAATCAACCCACATCACAAGAACTTTTTGACCACATGTATGAGCGCGCTCGCTTTCATCTTAGCTTACGTGAGCATCTTTTCGTCATGGATTTATTCTGCGGGACGGACCCGAAATATCGAATGCCTGTGCGTATTGTCAGCGAGGCAGCCTATCATGCAATTTTCGCGTGGAATATGTTCATCCGTCCGACATCAGAAGAACTTGAGGTTCATGAACCAGAGTGGACGGTGCTCGCAGCACCAACTCTCATCGCAGACCCGCACAAAGATGGCACGAAAACCGGCACATTCATCGGTATCGATATGGCGAAAAAACTCATCATCATCGTTGGCACACGATACTCAGGCGAGGTCAAGAAGGGCATCTTCTCAGTGATGAATTATCAATTGCCGGAAAAAGGTGTTCTGCCGATGCACTGCTCCGCCAATATCGGGCCGAATGGCAACACAACTGTCTTCTTCGGTTTGAGCGGCACCGGCAAAACCACACTCAGCGCCGATGCCTCGCGCACACTGATTGGAGACGATGAACATGGATGGAGCGACGACGGCATTTTCAATTTTGAAGGCGGATGTTATGCAAAGGTCATCAATCTCACACCAGAAAACGAGCCGGAAATTTACGCAACAACACAAATGTACGGCACAATTCTCGAAAATGTACGCCTGAGGCATGAAGACCGCAGCCCAGATTTTGAAAGCACACGCTTCACCCAAAACACACGCGCCTCATATCCGATTCACTTCATCTCAAATGCCAGTGAGACAGGCATCGGTGGGCATCCCGAAAATGTTGTCTTCCTCACAGCAGATGCTTTTGGTGTGTTGCCGCCCATCAGCAAATTGACACCGGCACAAGCACAATATCACTTCATCAGTGGCTATACGGCAAAAGTTGCCGGAACTGAACGCGGTGTGACCGAGCCGCAAGCGACATTCAGCGCGTGCTTCGGAGCGCCGTTCATGCCATTACATCCAACCGTATATGCCGAAATGCTGGCCGAGAAAATCGAAAAGCATGGCTCCAATGTGTGGCTAATCAACACCGGATGGAATGGTCAAGGTGAACGTATGCCTCTCAAATACACTCGTCGTATGGTCAATGCAGCGATTGACGGCGAATTAGATCATACAGAATTCACTGTAGAGCCACACTTCGGATTGCAAATTCCGGTGAGTATTGACGGTGTTCCCGATGAATTGTTGAATCCCATTCATTCATGGGAAAGTGAAGCGGCATATCAAGCAAAAGCCAATGAGTTGGCCGCTGCATTTGAGGAGAACTTCGCTCAATTTGCTGACCGGGCTGACGACGATGTGAAAGCCGCGGGGCCAAAAGTTACAATACGATAACACTAGTAACGATTCAGGTAACGCTCGACTTCCCACGGCGTTACCTGTTGATTATATTCCTCGAACTCCTGTCGCTTTGCCGCCAAGTAACGGTCGCTAATATATGGGCCGAGTGCGCTCAGAATGACGTCGTCATGGCTCAAAACTTGCAAAGCCTCCCCCAATGACACAGGCAACATCTGAAGATGTCGCATCCGGCTACGATCTTGTTGTAATAATGTTTCTTCGAGTGGCGCTGGTAATGTCATCTGCTCACGCACACCATCCAAACCTGCCATTAACATCACGGCTGAAGCAAGATACGGATTGCTGCTTGGATCGGGACAACGTAATTCTAAACGGGTGTGCGATTCTTTACCGGGTGTGACACCCGGCACACGAATGAGCGCCGCACGATTGATGTGCGCCCACGTCACATATACCGGCGCTTCAAAACTCGTACCTAGCCGTTTATACGAATTCACCAATGGCGCGAGTACAGCGCACATGGCCCGGGCATGATGCAATTGACCCGCTAAAAAATAACATGCTAGCTCCGACAAACCATATTCATGCGTCGCGTCGAAAAAGAGATTTTCGTCACTTTCACAATGATGCAATGATTGATGTGTGTGCATTCCGGAACCAGGCAAGTCCGCACGCGGGCGTGGCATGAAGGTGCAGTGTAGGTCATGATTGCGGGCGACCGATTTCATAATCGTGCGTGCCGTCAGCATATTATCGGCAGAACGGAGCGCACTATCATATTGAAAGTCGATCTCATGTTGACCGAAAGCAATTTCAGAATGCGTAGAAGCAACTCCAATGCCCATATCTGACAAAATTGAAACCATCTCTTGCCGAATCATGCGAGCATTATCGTTCGACAAATCGAAGTATTCAGCTTGATCGTGTGGAGAGGATACAATAGGCTGCTCATCGCTCATACGAAACAAGAAGAATTCAAGTTCCATGCCGGTCTTATACTCGAAGCCCATCGTTTCGGCTTGTTTGAGCATATTGATAAGCACGTTGCGCGGGTCGCCAATGAAGGGTTCCCCTTGTGGCGTATAGACACTGCATATCAAGCGGGCAGTACGTTGTGCTCCCATAAATTCCGGTAGCAGGGTGAAGGTCTCCGGGTCGGGTCGTAGCACCATATCACTTTCAGCGACACGCACAAAAGCATCTATCGACGACCCATCGAAATGCTCGCCATACGTCAGCACATCTTCGATTTCGCTCGCGGGAATAGTTACATTTTTCACCGTGCCGATAATATCCGTAAACCAAAGCTCAACATACCGCACTTGATGTTCAGTTATCGCTTGTAACACGTCATCATTCGTCAGCATGTATTCAACTCCACATCTGAAAATGATTATCTGTCCACGCACTGTAGCGTTCTAACAATGGTTGCACAATGGCAAGCTCGACCAAAATATGACACAAATATTTGGCGATCTGTCACAATTTTGGCTCAGGGAGTACACCGAGATGACCAAGCAACGCATCTAATGCCAACAAATAACCACGCCAACCGAAACCAACGACTTGCCCGAGTACAACCGGCGCAATCATCGAATGATGCCGAAAAGACTCGCGGGCATGTATATTCGATAGATGTACTTCGACGACGGGCAACTCAATCGCACTGATGGCGTCGCGCAATGCAATCGACGTATGGGTATATGCGCCGGGATTGAAGACCACGCCTTGTGCCCATGTGCGCGCATCATGCAGCGCGTCAACCAATTCGCCTTCATGATTCGATTGTTGGGTACGCAATTCAACACTGTGCGATTGCATATATGCGATTGCTAGCGCATTGATGTCATCCAATGTGTGTCTGCCGTATATCTCCGGTTCGCGTGTACCGAGCAGATTTAAGTTCGGGCCGTGGAGTAATAATAATGCCGTCATCGTGCAACATCTCCGTTCGACAAGGTTTCAATCACGATTTCTCGCGGCACATCTTGTACAATTGTTGGCTGACCAATACCACGCAATAAGACAAAGTGTGACCGTCCATGCTTCCATTTTTTATCCGTAAACATGGCTTCATAAATATCGGTTGGATTCAAATCACCAATTTCAATGGGCAACCCGGCACTCTCAAGCACGTCTTTAACAACAGGTATCAACGAGTCGTCACAGAGTTCAAGATTGTACGACAATCTCGCCGCAGCCATAAGCCCGATAGCCACCGCTTCGCCATGCAGCATCTTGTAATCGGTCACACGTTCAATCGCATGACCGAATGTATGCCCAAGATTCAAATGTGCTCGAGTACCATCTTCATACGGGTCGGCTTCGACAACATCAATCTTGACTTGAATCGCCCGGCGCACAAGTTCAGCAGCGCGTTCGGGTGTATGCAAAGCTGAATCGAGCAAACCCTCATCAGCAAGCAAGCCGTGTTTAATCACCTCGGCCATACCACACCGCCATTGGCGCGGCGGCAATGTTTGCAACACATCGGGGTCGATCAACACCATCGCCGGTTGCTTGAACGCACCGACAAGATTTTTCCCCTGCGGCAAATCGACACCGACTTTGCCCCCGACGCTCGAATCAACCATTGCCAACAAACTCGTCGGCATTTGCACGAGGCGCACACCACGCATATAACTCGCCGCTGCAAACCCTACGGTGTCACCAACAACCCCTCCTCCCAACGCGATGACAATTCCCGCACGGTCTAACCCGGCATCGACAAACGCATCATAGAGTTGGGCAACGGTTTCAAGTGTCTTATAGGCTTCACCATCGCGAATAGTAATCAGGGTCGCATCGGGCAGAGATTGCACAAGCGCTTCACCATACAACGGGGCAACGGTCTCATTCGTCACGACAACGACTTTACTGTCTAAACCGAACTGATCCGTATCGCGTCCAATGCGTTGCAAGAGGCCGCGCTCAATCACAATGTCGTAATCACCATCGGGTGATGTAACACTTATGCGTTCCGCCATAAATTGACAATCTCCTGCGCAACTTCATCTGGGGATTTATCCGTCGTATCAACTTGATGCGGAATCATGTTGTACGCCTCTTGCCGCGAGTTGAACAGCGCAATCCAATCGTGTTGCAACAGTGGACGATTCGTGGCTTCTGCCCCAGTAAGCCGCGACTCTATCGCCGCGGGCGTCGCCATTAAACAAACGACGAATCCACTGTCGAGCATGATTTGCCGGTTGACAGCATCGACCAACATCCCACCGCCGGTGGCGATGACAACCGCTTGCTGCACTGCCAATGATCGACACACCTCGCGCTCAATCTGACGAAACACTTCCTCGCCATGTTGTGTGAAAATTTCAGGAATCGACAAGCCTGCACGTTCAACAATTGCATCATCGCTATCGACAAATTGCCAGCCTATTTGTTGAGCAACAAGTCGCCCAACTGTTGTCTTGCCGGTGCCCATGAAACCCGTCAAGACAATATTGCGCTCATTCGTAGCCAAAACGCCACTCCACATTGTCCATCGGCAAGTCGCTCAATCGTGTTTGCCTTAACGCATCAAATCGTGGGCGCATCTCGTCGATACTATCACCGCCAAGTTTTTCAGCCAGCGCATCAGCCAAGACAATCGCCATCATCGCCTCGCCAACCGGAACAGCACGCGGCACAGCACAAAAATCACTGCGTTCATACGTCGTCAATTCAGCTTCGCCTGTCGCCAAATTCACCGATGGAATTCCCTTGAGGACGGTTGAAATTGGCTTCATCGCAACGCGAACGACAATCGGTTCACCCGTTGTGATACCGCCTTCGAGTCCACCAGCGCGATTCGTCCGCCGACCGAGTCGGCCATCCCGTCCGGTCAATACAATTTCATCGTGGACTTCTGTGCCGCGTTTCGTCGCATTCTCGAAAGCCGTTCCAATCTCGGCACCTTTCATCGCGTGGATGCTGACCATCGCGCCGACGAGTCGCGCATCTAATTTACGGTCAAAATGAACATGCGACCCCAATCCCGGCGGCACATTCAACGCGACAACCTCGAAGATACCGCCGAGCGTATCTTGATCGATTTTCGCTTGTCGAATCGCTTCGCGCATCTGCTCGGCAGATTGTGGTACCGGGCAGCGCACATCACTATCTTCAGCCGTGTTAAAGCGTGATGAATAAGGCATATCATCCGGCAATTCGGCGCGGACACCGCCAATTTGCACGACATAACCGCCGATTGTGATGCCAAACTCAGCGAGAAATTTTTTGCATATCGCGCCAACAGCAACACGCATCGTCGTCTCTCGTGCGCTCGCTCGTTCAAGCGAGAGTCGTAATTCGCGATAGCCATACTTGACCGCGCCCGTTAAATCGGCATGACCGGGCCGTGGCGTTGTCATCGGGGTGATGTCGCGTTCTTTCCAATTTTTGAAATCGCGATTCTCAACCGTCAATGCAATCGGCCCGCCGGTCGTTTTGCCATTCATCAAACCGGCAGTGATATGAACGGTGTCGCGTTCGATTTGCATTCGCCCGCCTGAGCCATAACCCTGTTGCCGACGATACAACTCGGCATTAATGTCATCCGGTGTGAGCGACAACCCGGCGGGCATCCCCTCAAGGATAGCCGTCAGACGCGGCCCGTGACTTTCCCCCGCAGTTAAAAAGCGAATCATTCAGCCCTCTCTCGTAACGCAGCCTCAACTGCTTCAAACATCACATCGACCGGCGCTTCGTTCCCTGTCCAAATCTCAAAGGCTGCCGCACCCTGCCGCACCAACATACCGAGACCCGTAATTGCCCGTCCGCCACGCGCTTCGGCTTTCGTCATCAGGCGAGTCTGTTGTGGGCGATAGACCATATCGTAAACCGTCACATGCTCCGGAAAAGACACATCATCCGGCCATACGCAATCGTCAACTTTCGGCCACATACCAACCGATGTGCAGTTGACAATCAACGCCGGTTGCACCGCTTCGACGCTACGCCAATCGACAATCTGTGCTTGAATGTTGAGATCATTGATAAGTCGTTGTGCTCTCTCTTGTGTACGATTGACAATCGAGAGTTGTCCTCCGGCCTCAGCTAAACCATAAACTGCTGCCCGTGCCGCACCGCCCGCTCCGATAACCAACACGCTTGCACCCTCAACATCAATGTCGTGCGCGGCGAGGTCATTCATGAAACCGACGACATCCGTATTCGTCGCCTTATAGCCACGAAAATCAATCGTATTCACCGCGCCAATTGCTTGTGCCCGGTCATCCGGTCGCACATAGGGCAACACACGTTCTTTGTGCGGCACGGTCACATTGACCCCGACATAACCGCCTTCGTCTTTCAGAGTCCGCAGACTCTGTCGTAAAATATCCGGCGGAATCGGCACGAGGTCATATAACCAGTCGTCCATTCCTAATGCACGAAAAGCGGCATTGTGCATTGCCGGACTCAAGCTGTGTTCAACTGGCCAACCGATGACCCCAACTCGTTTCTGTGTCGTCATGCAAGTTAAACCTGTGCGCCCAAATATCTGAGTGTATCAACAAAGCCGGGAAACGAATCGCCCGCACATTCACCCTCGTCAATAACGGTCTCGCCATCAGCAAGTAAACCGGCCACAGCGAGACTCATTGCGATGCGATGGTCATCATGGCTTTCGACTGTCGTACCAACCAACACCTGCGGGCCAGTGATATGAAAGCCATCTTCAGTTTCGGTAATGTCCGCCCCCATCTTCGTGAGTTCACTCGTCATCACAGCGAGGCGGTCGGTCTCTTTGACGCGCAACTCCTTCGCATCACGCACAATCGTCTCGCCCTCAGCACATAAGGCAGCGACCATCAGTATCGGGAATTCATCAATCATGCGCACAACAACATCGCCACCGATTTCGACACCTTTCAATACACTGTGTCGCACATGAATATCGCCGACGGGTTCGCCCGCTTCGCTGCCCGTTGCTGTAATCGATATATCGGCATCCATCGCTTGCAACACATCAAGCAATCCTGTCCTTGTCGGATTAAGATTGACATGCTTGATTGTGACATCGCTGCCCGGCACAATCAAGGCCGCAACGATCAAAAAAGCCGCCGACGAAATATCGCCGGGCACGGTTAGGTCAAATGGACGCAGCGCCCCGTTCGGCGTGATGACAATCGTATCGCCATCGACAACCACATCTGCCCCCGCAGACTGCAACATGCGTTCCGTGTGGTCACGCGCCGGGCCGGGCTGTACGATGGCGGTCGCACCTTTGGCATATAACCCAGCGAGTAAGACCGCACTCTTGACCTGCGCACTTGCGACCGGCATCTTATATGTGATGCCGTGTAACACAGACGGTTTGATATATAACGGCGCAAAGCCCCCAACTGCATTGATGTTTGCTTGCATCATCTGAAGCGGTGTGACGATGCGCTTCATCGGGCGACGCCGCAACTGTTTGCTGCCGTCAAGGACACTTTCAAATGACTGCCCGGCCATAATCCCCGCAAGTAGTCGAATACCCGTCCCCGCATTTGCGAGATTGAGTGGCGCATCAGCCGGTCGCAGTTTACCGCCATGAATGATGAGTTCATTTTCCTTCGGACGTTCGACGTGTACACCTAGTGCTTGAATACTGCGCAATGACGCTTCGGTATCACCCGCCGCTAACCAATCACGCACATGCGAAACACCTTGCGCAATCGCACCGAACAACACCGCACGATGTGAGATTGACTTATCGCCGGGCACAGTCGTCTCGCCGTGTAGCGCATCGCTGCGGCGAATTGTCAGATTTCCTCTGCTCATTTGCCATCCCTCTCATAATTTTCAATCCACTTGAGCCGCGCTTCGCGTGTCGGCGTCAGAAAATCGATCAAGTGCTCTTCATCTTGCGAAATCAACAACGCTTCCAAATTAGCTAATTGCACCCGGAACAACGCCAGCAATGTCGCCACAGCTTGTGTATTCGTGCTGAGAATGTCGCTCATCATACGCACATCGCTGCCGGCTAAGCGTGACATATCACGAAAACCACCCGCCGCTACCTGCCATAAGGCCTCGTCTTCATTGGCTTGCTTCGTCACCGTCGCGACGAGCGCCGCACTCAGCAAATATGGCAGATGACTGATACCTGCCACAAGTTTATCATGTCGTTCTGCATCCATCTCGAGTGGCACGGCTTCCAAGGCTTCGACAAGTGCGAGGGTGCGCAAGCGCGTTGCCGGTGTGGTGCGGCGTGTCGGGCAGAGCACAAATGGCCGTCCTTTATATAAATCCGGGTCACTCGTTGTGATACCGCTGCGTTCTTTACCCGTCATCGGGTGACAGCCAATCGCATGAATACCAATCGGCAAAGCCCCCATCGCTTCGCAGATGTCCTGTTTTGTGCTGCCGACGTCGAGCAATAATGTGTTCGAGCGCAAATATGACCCAATACGCTTCTTAATCATAGTCACAATTGCACGAACCGGCGCAGCCAACACAACCACATCGGCTTCGGCCACGCCTTCACGCAAATCATCGGTCACGACATCGACGATGCCGTGTGTCAACGCATACTCGCGAGTTTCATCGTCAGGGTCAATACCAGTCACAAAATCCACATGGGGGCGCAATGCTAACGCCATCGACCCGCCCATCAATCCAAGTCCCACCACCGCTAAGTGGCGGGCTGTAAAACCACCGGGAGTCATAAGCCTCTCACTACGCCGTGCGCCCAACTGCCTCGGCAATACGACGCACCTGCTTCATCAGGTCTTCAAAACGATCCGGTTTCAGGCTTTGGCGTCCGTCTGACCACGCCTCATCCGGCTTCGGATGCACTTCAACAATCAGACCATCAGCACCAGCAGCGACCGCGCTGCGCGAAATCGCATCGACAAATTCCCACTTCCCAACTGCGTGGCTTGGGTCGGCGACAATCGGCAAATGTGTCATACTCTTGAGCACGGGTATAGCATTGACATCGAATGTATTCCGGGTAGCCGTTTCAAATGTGCGAATACCACGCTCACATAACATGACACGCTTATTGCCGTGTGACAAAATATACTCTGCCGCCATCAACAAATCTTCAATCGTGCTGCTCATGCCGCGCTTGAGTAAGACAGTGTGCTGGCTCTCGCCAACAGCATTCAACAAAGCAAAATTCTGCATATTGCGCGTACCAATTTGTAAAACATCCGCATATTCACACACCATCGGCACCAATGATGGATCCATCACTTCTGTCACAACCGGCAAACCAGTACGTTCGCGGGCTTCGGCCAACCATTTGAGACCCGCTTCACCATGCCCTTGAAAACTATAGGGTGAAGTGCGTGGTTTGAAGGCGCCACCACGCAAAGCCGTCGCCCCAGCTTCTTTGACCGCACAAGCCGTCTCGATGATTTGCTCGCGGCTTTCAACCGAGCATGGCCCGGCGATGACAAGCACCTTCTCGCTGCCCATTTGTGAACCGTTGAGTGGCACCAATGTGTCGTGTGGATGAAATTCGCGGCTTGCCAACTTGTATGGTACGGTGACGCGCAAGACCTTATCGACACCGTCCATTGTGCCATAATTCTCTTCTTTCAACGGCGTCGGGCTGCTGCCAACAACACCGATAATCGTGCGCTGCTCCCCTTCTGAAAGATGCGCATCATAACCATCCGATTTGATGCGTCCAATGACATCCGAAACATGTTGTGCTGTTGCATCCGACTTCATTACAACAATCATGATTGATCTCTCCCATTGCTAGTTGATGGTTCTTCTGAAAACAAATCCGGTCGTAATTTTTTGGCGTCGCCCATAAAAATATGATTAATTTCATCAAGAGATTTCGCTGTATTCCAGTGGATAAGAATACGTATACAACGCGGCAACCCGCCGGGTACATCAGCTTCCTGCGCACCGAGCAAGGCTGTGCGTCGCCAACCCAATCGACGCGCCGCTTTTGCCGGATAAGCAGCGTTCAAGTCTGCGGTTGTCGTAAAGATCACACTCGCGACTGCATCTTCCTCAATCGCATTCGACTCAATCATGGCTTGAAGCAACACCTGTGTCGCGCCGAGAATCGCTTCCTCTGTATTCTCATCAACAGTCGTCGCCCCTCGAACACCACGAAACATCATCACCATCGCTTGTCCTTTCTGCCGCAACAGGCAACAAAAAAAGCGCGGAGCGTTTGCCCTGCGCCTTTACGAATTCCTTTACAGATTCAGGTTTAACGATGAGACCCGTTCTTTGCAGCACACAACGCCCGAATAACCACTATGTCATTCGTAAAATAGAAATAAGCGTAAAATTGCGCGTTGTGTTTGCGAGTCACGAGAAACCCTTTGCACTTGTACTAGCGCAAAGCATAGCACGCTCAAAGCGATTCGTCAAATGGTTGTTAAGCGTTTACGCCGTCAAAACAAATTCCAGTCACTTTACACAACAAACGATGGGCAAATTAGCCAAATTTAATCCAGTGCATTGCGCAACCGCGCAGCCAAATCATGCACAGCATTTGCGCCGTTCTGCCCCGCTTTGACCAACGCACTGCCGACGATAAAGCCATCGACGAGATCATTCATACGCCGTGCTTGCTCCGGCGTGCTAATCCCGAAACCCATCACAAGCGGCTTGTCTGTCTGAGAGCGCAAACGCTCGATGAATTCCGTCAAATAAGACGGT
>RFIA01000038.1 GCA_003695675.1 Chloroflexota bacterium | reverse complement strand
TGGACACCGGAACCGCGTGCAATCGTAATCCGTGAGAAGGCTTCTCGCTTTTCAATCGGATCGATGAATTTGTGCTCCGTCCACAACATTTCGAGGTCTTCGCGTTCAACGCGGACGATTTCCTTGCGTTCAAGGATTTCGTATTGGGGTTCGTCTTCTGCGCTGCTTTTGAGCGCCTGCGCAAACAAGTGCATCAACGGCAAACCGCTCCAATCGATATGCTTGGGGAAATTCATTACCGTGACTGAAAGACGAGCATTGTCGTCCGGCGGCTCAGCATCATTGATTTCAAGCGGCTCGAATTTGCCAATCACCCATGATTGCGGAATATTGAAACTCGCCGCGCCCCGATCAATGACGAAAATTTTGTACCCCTTCGGCGCTTTCCACGTATGATTTTCTTTCATACGCATCGTCGTCTTCGTCCATGTCCGCTTTGCTTTTTTCTTCTTGCGTGCCATATCGTCGCCTGTGAAAACCCTTTACCTTCGCATACCATTGTAACGCAAACGTACTGTATCTGTCACATCAAAGTCTGGCAGCAAAAAGGGCAGGACATGCCGTTTTTCAGAGGCCATTGATTGCATAGTAGCTGTCGCCAGCGCATGGGCGGCAAAGAACACGTCCGTCGGCGCAGACTTCGCGCTCATTGATGATTTCTTCGCCGCAAGAATCGCAAGCCACGCGACGACCGGGTCTGCTGATGAGTTGCTCCAATGACACGTTGAGGGTCACATACTGTATGTCGAGCAATTCGTCATCCGGCATGACTTGATACCCCGCTAACTGTGCGTGCCATCGGCTGCGGGCATCTTGTGCATAATGTCTCGCCCGTTGACGAATATCGGCACGAGGGGTGATCCGAATCGCTTCCCTAGTGAGCGTGTCGATGAATGTCGCCGCCACCTTGCCATAATCAAACAAACGCAAAGTTCGTCTACCCAGATAACAACCGGTCGCTGCCGAGATGCCGTCGGCAAAGCAGCCATCCGTTTCGACAAAAGCCAGCAGACGCTTGTCTGACTGCGGCAAATTGATCCCCAAAACATCGCCCGCCAGCATCCCCATGCGGACGCCAAGCACCTGTCGTGGACACAGATGCTTATGTTGTGCGGCGGAGACCTCAAGCAAATCAGTCAGTGTTGGTTGTTGTATCATAGCCCACTCCTCGACGGCGATTGATGATATAAACAAAGACCTCCTCGCCATACGTTGTACACTTCGTGGAGAGGAGGCCATCTGTTATGGATTACGCTCGCACAACATCGACGCGCGTATCGTAGAAACTTGCGCTCCCACCGATGGGGTCGGTCAGGCAAACATCGCCGAGCACCGGGTCAAGACGATTGACTGGATTGGCACACAACCCGGAAGCGCGTCGCGCATCGCCCGGTATCTCAACGCCATCGACCATCACCGTGTTCGAACCATAAGCCCAATGACCATAACTCCAGCTAACGGAAACGACACCCGGTCGAATCCCTTCAGTGACACGTACCCGGCCTTGCACGCGATAGGTGCGTCCATCACCAAGATCGAATTCGCTGTTGGGCAAACTCGCCGAAACCAATCGCGCCGTATCACCATCTTTGAGGCCGCGTGCCTCAGCATCCACTCGATTCATCAGGATGAAGTTCTCCGGCAAGATCGCATTCTGCAACCATGGCGACGTCACGGTGCGGCTTTGCCCGCCGACGATTTCTTTATAGGTCGAAAGCAACAATGGATACCCTTGAGCTTCATCATTCAATTCATTGCCGAGCGCATCTTGGATCGGTTGATAAAGCGGGAGGCCGTCGAAGTGCTCACCGGTCATGCTGTCGATGCCCTTTGCCACTTTCTCGATGTACAGATGCCAGACACCTTTCCACAAATGGCCGAGCTTATCGCCATTGTAAGCTGCCGATGCCGGCGCAAAACGACCGCCACGATTGAGCATATAGACGACGCTTGGCCACAAGCCTTCGGGCACGCTCTGCGACCAGACGTCTTCGTCAAATACGGATGGCGGCAGATGTCTACGTGCTTCGCGGAAGATACGAAATTCTTCTTCATCGGCAGCAGGCAGCATCTCCGAACCATCGTCTTTATCGCCGAAAGCCAAATTAGCCGCCATCGCCAGATAATAGTGCTCTGGCCGCGTGAGGGGGAAGCCTTCGCCCAACCCATCTTCGCCGAAGCCGGGCAGGTTCAAGCGCCGCCCAACGGCAATCAAGAAGGCTTCCATGCTGACCGGCATTTCTTCGCCCTCCACATTGACAATCTCGGTCAAGGGCGCAACGGTTGGTTGACGAATTTTGCTGACTTTGGTTTGGATTGCGGGTGTGATGTGTGGTATCCCCCAACGTTCCATATACGTCAAGTCCGGGAAGACATAATCGGCATACATCGTCGTTTCACCCAGAACAATGTCGCAAGCGATGACAAGCGGAATGTTTTGCGTATCCATCAACATCGCAGCTTGTACGTGGCCGCCGGGTGTTGCGAAGACGGGCGTTCCTTTCTGGATGAACAAGGCTTTGATCGGATACGGATAACCAGCAGTCGCATTCGGTATCACATTCTGATACATCTCGTTGGTGAATGGATACCATGGGCGCTGTGCTGGATAGCCCTCGAACAATGTGCTGGTTTCGTAAGTTTCGGATTCGAGATTGACATGCAAGCCAAATCGCGTCAATCCGCCCGGTGCATTGATGAGATCACGCTTCGGGAAGGGCGCGTTCTCCGGTGTTTTTGAGCCGTCCTCGTGCCAGTGGCTACCGCCAACGCCAAGACCGCCCACCCAATCGGTATTACCGATGAGAACATTGAGCGTAATGATAGCCTGCCCTGTATAGTAACCATTGGTATGCTGTACCGGGCCGCGATACAACTCGGCGGCGGCTTTCTTGCCATGACTAGTGAATTCGTCTGCCAATTCTATGATTGTGTTTTCACTAATCCCCGCGATTTCGGCATATTCGGCCAGTGTGTGTTCGTGGACACGTTCGGAGAGCAATTGAAACACCGTCTTGACCGGAATACCGTTGAGTTCGCCGTCATAAAACAGATTCGCCGTGTCCACATCTATGCTAAGCGCCGGGCCATCATCGGTCATGACGACAAAGCTAGACGTGTCTTCCGGCACTTCCAACGCAATATCTTCCGGCTTCAAAAACACCATCGTATCTGTTCGCACGAGATGCGTTGCATCCGTGGAATTGGTCTCATCAATCGCGTTGGCGGCGTCTTGATTGGGGGCCGAGAGATAACGGGCGTCGTAGCGTTCATTGTCGATAATCCATTGGATCATCCCCAATGCCAATGCCGCATCGGTGCCCGGTTGAATCGGCACCCACCAACGCGCTTTGGCCGCCGTTTTGCTGAAGCGCGGGTCAACCACTGCGATACGCAGATTGCCATCGACAAGACCATCCGTCACCAATTCGGCCATCGGTGTTGGGCCAAAGTTGGCTTCAAACGCGCCTGTGCCAAAAAAGATGACGAACTCGCTGTTGATGAAATCGGGCTTCAAGTGTGTCTTGCCGGTCATCATCTGATAAGCGATGTGATGGCTTTGCTCACAAATCGTCGTGTGCAGATAGAAGTTGGCCGAACCAAAACCGTCATACGTAAAGCGTTTGCCAAGTTCTTTGCGGCCATGCTCCATACGACCGCCGAGAAATACAAACTGATTGTTGATTGGGCCGAGGTCGGGATGGTCGGGATCGATCAACACATCCAAGTTGTCGGCATGTTTGCGTTGGAATTGAGCGACGCTCATCTCGCCACTGCGAATTGCCGCAATATCGGCGGCCATCTCGCTGGACAATTCTGGGTCGCGCAACCGATATAGATTGGCCAACCCATCGACATGCCCTTCGCCGAACAAGTCGCCCCCGTTGACAATTTCGTCAATGGCCTGATTGAAGTCAATCGTTTGCCATTCACCACTGCCGCGCGGCCCAACTCGTTTGAGCACTCGAACAATACGATACGGATCGTAGAGCACTTGCACGCTGGCTTGTCCTTTCGGGCACAATTTGCCATCAATATGTGCAGCGTCAGCCAGCGAAGTCTCTTCGGGGATGTGTGGCCACACATTCATCGGCGAGTAAGGATTGCCGTTGACTTTGGCGGCGATACCGTCAATGATGTTGGTCTTAATCGTACAAGCGGTGTGGCAATTCAGGCATGTCGAATAGATCACATTCTCCGGTTGCGCGAAGGGATAAGCGGCGACATCAGCTTGACTCAAATCCCCGGCCAGCACGCGATCCACCATCGGCAACGATCCGAGAAAGGCCGAGGTACCACCTGCCGCAGCAATTTGTAGAAATTGTCTCCGGTTCAGACCACATTCTGTTGGTTGTTCTAATTTCAATTTCTCAGGCATGACTCACCTCCAAATCAGGTTCGGGGATCGATGGCAGGACGAAATCGCATCCGATGAGGAAGCCCAACGTCGCCAGACCAACCGTCCCAGCAGCAACGGCCCATTCCATCAAGCTGGGGAAATACTCGAATTGCAAATGTCGATGGCTGAAGGCAGTCGTCAACGCCTCTAGTTCCGGCACTGTCAGCGCGGGGAAAACAATGTTTGCGCGTGTCACGGCGAAACCGACCAGCATCAACACGCCCATCGCACCAGCCCAATAAGCCCGTTGAGCAAATCGAGGTTGTGCCAATATGATGATCGGAATGAGCGAACCCAGCCCCAATTGCAATATCCAGAAGCCCCACCAATATTGACCAAACAGCACTTCTCGAATGGCTTGTTCATTGGCGGCGATATTGCCATAGGTGCTCTGCGAAAACTCCGCCCAGAGGAAATACAATTTCACGCCCTGCAAGACAATCGCGCTGATGGCTAGTATGCGTAGTAAGCGCGGACGGCGTGGGTCATCGGTCGGCCCGAATAGCGCGATGGCGACAATCAATGCGGCCACGCCCGATGCTAGGGAGAAGACCGGTATTTGTACCGGAAACAACCCCGCGTGCCAGAACGGTCGTGCCACTTGTACACCTAACAATGCACCAGACGCACCCGAGATAAACAACGCCAATGCACCGCCGATAATCATTACTGTCTTCATTGCCCGGCCATTGGGATTGCGCCACGCCAGCCACAACGATGCGAGCAGGACAATGCCGAAGATCGTATACCCCCAGACGATTTGCCACATCACCGAGGATGGATTGCCTTGTAGATAGACTTTCCAGATACGCTCCATGTGCCCTAAATCAAACCAGATGGACAGCAATCCGGCAGCGAGACTGACCAACGCAACCCACAGAGCGTATTTACCCGTTCCTTTGAACAGATAGAGATCAAAAAGATAATCCAGCGTCGCCAACATAAAGCCACCAGCAGCGACACCGACAAAGAACAAATACATCGCAACCCACAATCCCCACACCACATACGAGCCATAATTGGCATCGCGGTGTCCCCCCGTCAAGCGGGCGGCGACCCCAAAGACCCCGATGATGAGCGCAATGATGCTGATAGCATAAAAGATACGGCGCACTGTCGTCGTTTTAATGCGCTCGGGTTCAACGGGTGGTGCGATTAGATCGAGGCGTTTGAGCCATTCGTAGGCTACAGGATGTTCGGTTTTTCTCAGGATGGCGCGCGCCTCGGCGAAACGTCTCTCTTCGATTAATTGACGCGCCTCATCCAACATTTCTTGTATCGTTTGCATACCGGACTTCCTCACTTCTAGTGTTAGTTCGTCGGAACTCAATGATGTTATGTCAAGTAATAAACACGCGGCTCTGTTCCTAATTCTTCTTTGAGCCGCATCACATTCGGCGACGCGATCAATTCGGAAACGAGACTTTCAGGATCATTGGCATCGCCGAAGTAAGTGGCCGTACCAATACAAGTTGTGACACAAGCTGGTAACATGCCTTCGCGAACACGGTGCAAGCAGAAGTGGCACTTGCGTACATTGCCGACCGGCGACTCATCGCGGTCACCCTCACGAGTGCGTGCCTCAGCATATTCAAAATTGGTCGCGCGTTCATAACTGGCAGCCACTTCGCGGCCAACGACGATGCCTTCTGCGACCGGCGTGTCGTCGGCATATTCTCCACCAAAGTCGAATGTTCGCGCTCCGTATGGGCAAGCCGTGATGCAGTAGCGACAGCCAATGCACTGATCGTAATCAATTTCCACCACGCCTTCTTCATTTTTGAAGGTCGCGTTCACCGGGCAGACCGGCACACAGGGTGGTTGATCGCATTGCATACACGGACGTGGGATGAAGCGCTTAGCAACATTGGGGAATGTGCCGGTTTCTTCTTCGAGAACGGGTCGATAGACGACACCGGGAGGCAGATGATTTTCCGCCACGCACGACACCGTACAAGCATGACAGCCCACACATTTTCGCAGATCGATCACCATGACCCAACGACGATCTTCCGGCGCTTTTGCCAATGCGCGTTGAATGTCGCCACGCATCCGCTCCAATGCACTCACACCATCGCCACTGGTTATGGGAGGCGCTAAACTAGCGGGGTCGGCAGCCGAATCGCTAACAGCCTGCAACTCACCGTTGCCTTCAGCAGCAATGCGCGACAGATTCGTCAACGCAAGCCCGGCGCCGGCTGCCCCAGCGAGTGCTTGAAGGAAGCGGCGACGTGCCACATTTTCAACAGGGGGTGGTTTGGTTGCCTTATCCAAGTTTTCAGAACTCATTAGGCCCTCACTTTTTACCATCGAGGATAGATAGTCTGAACAAACGAGATATGTAAATATGTACACAGTGTATCCAATTGGGGAACTAACCGGCTTGTGTGAAGTGTCATCAGTTATTTGTGACAAATTGCACTAATGAACACACACCAAGAAAGTGCGCGAGATTCTCGAATTCATGCGTGGGATATTTTGGCGAGCATTTGCAGATATCTGCAAAAACATTGCGGAGAGTGACGCGACATTGCCGAGCAGCGGAGTAAATCGACAAACTTGAACGCAGCACAAAAAGACAATGCAACAAGAATTACTAGATGTCTCGTTGCATTGCTTGGCTGAAACTGATTAGACAATCATATTTGGGTCATACGCTATGAGACCCGGTAGACGAAATGCTATCTGCCTGCAGGCGTTTCTACAAGTTCTAATGACTTTGGCTTCCGAATATTGTCCTCTTCCTCCGATTGTAACTTCACCTGTCGAAGCCGCAGCGAATTCGTCACGACGAAGACGGATGAGAATGCCATCGCACCGGCGGCGAGTATCGGCAGCAGCAAGCCTGCCATCGCTACCGGTATCAGAATGGTATTGTAGATGAATGCCCAGAACAGATTCTGATAAATCGTGCGCATCGTCGCTTTGCTCAAGCTGAGCGCACGCGGCACACCGCGCAGGTCGCCACTCATCAACGTCACATCGGAGGCTTCCATAGCAATATCCGTACCCGTGCCAATTGCGATGCCGACATCCGCCTGTGCAAGCGCGGGCGCATCATTGATGCCATCGCCGACCATAGCGACAATTTTGCCCTCGCTCTGCAACTTTTTAACCGACTCGGCTTTATCACCCGGTAGCACATCGGCCAGCACGCGGTCGATGCCAACTTCGCGGGCGATGGCTTGTGCTGTGCGTTCGTTGTCGCCGGTAATCATGATGACTTCAAGACCGGCTTTCTTCAAAGCCGCGACCGCCTCAATCGAACGCTCTTTGATGGTATCCGCGATGCCAAACACCCCCGCAACATCGTCATCAATCGTCACCACGACAGATGTGCGTGCGTTGGATTGTAGCCGTTCGATATCGTCTTGCAATGTGCTGATGTCTACACCCTGCTCAGCAAGATAACGCGGGTTACCGATGCGTATCGTATGACCTTCAACGACGGCACGAATCCCACGACCGGACTCGGCTTCAAAGTCTTCGAGGTCAGCCAATTCGAGACCCGCATCGTGTGCCGCTTTGACAATCGCCTCGCCTAATGGATGTTCACTCCCATGTTCGGCACTCGCGGCAAGACGTAATAGAAACGCTTCATCGACATCAGCAGCAGGGATAATGTCGGTCACGGCAGGTTCGCCACGTGTAATCGTCCCGGTTTTGTCAAGCGCAATCGCTGTCAGACGATGGGCCACTTCCAGCGCTTCGCTATTTTTGAACAAGATACCCATCTCAGCGCCGCGCCCCGTCCCGACCATGATGGCCGTCGGCGTCGCCAAACCAAGCGCACACGGGCAAGCAATCACCAGCACAGCAATCGAATTGACGAGCGATGGTGTGAAGCCGATGTCGCCAATCAAAAACCAACCGAGAAATGTGATGAGCGCCAATACGATGACAATCGGCACAAACACAGCCGAAACACGATCTGCAATCCGTTGAATCGGCGCTTTAGAACCCTGCGCTTGCTCAACCAATCGGATAATCTGCGACAGCGCCGTTTCTGCGCCGACATGCGTCGCCTCGATGATGAGACGCCCTTGGCGGTTGACTGTCGCGCCGATGACTTCATCGCCGACGGTCTTGTTGACGGGCAGGCTCTCGCCGGTCAACATCGACTCATCGACCGATGACCGACCTTCTATCACCACGCCATCCACCGGCACACGCGCACCCGGTCGAACAACGAGCTTATCCCCGACGACAAGTTCGTCAACCGAGACCTCAACTTCTTCGCCATCGCGCAGCAGCAAGGCGACATTCGGCGCCAGCGCCATCAATTTTTTAATCGCATCGCTCGTATGACCTTTGGCGCGTGCTTCGAGCAATTTACCGAGTGTAATCAACGTCAAGATGACGGCGGCGGTCTCGAAATACACGCCTTCGCCGATGGTTTCCGAAAGCCCGGCGACTTTGCCAAACAAAACAACCACGCTATACCAATACGCCGCCGACGCCCCCATCGCAATTAAAACATCCATGTTGGCCGTGCCATTGCGCAGCGACTTATACGCGCCCGTGATATACTGCCGACCGAGAATGATATAGACCGGTGTGGCGATGATACCAAACACAAACGGCCAGCCCCCCCAAGCAATCGTCGGGATGTTCTGCGCCAGCCAATCGATGCTGTGAGAAAAGTCGCGCACCATGCTCAAGATAAGCAACGGCAGCGAGAAAATTGTACCTACCTTGACGAGCCATTCTTGTTTGGCAATTTCAGCCTGACGTGCAGCGCGTTCCGCATCTTCGGGGGCATCCATCGCCGCTGTATCGACGACGCCATAACCGGCCTTCTCAACCGCCGCGATGATGTCGCTGCGGCGGACGGCGCCGGGGATATACGTGACGACAGCTTTCTCCGTCGCCAGATTGACGGCCACATCGAGAATACCCGGCTGCTTATTGATGGCGCGTTCCACATTGCGCACACACGACGCACACGTCATGCCCGTAATCGGCAATTCAATCGTCCCCGTCGCGACACCATAGCCGGCCTTCTCAATCCGTTCGATGACGGCCTCAATATCTGTCCGTTCCGTGTCAAAAGCGATATGAGCGCGTTCAGTCGCCAGATTAACGGTTGCTTCTTCGATACCATCCGCTTTGTTGATGGCCCGTTCGACATTGCGCACACATGCTGCGCATGTCATGCCAGTCACAGGCAGATCAAATTCTTGCCTCGCCATATTCCCAAACCTTTCTAAAAGTGGTGAATAATCCTCAACCACACACCATCAATGATTCAGCAAATCGAAGATACGCACGAGATCGCGAGTCGTCGCGTCCGGGTCTTCATCCATCTCGTATCGCGCTGTGTTGACGAGATAACATTCGACAAGATGTGAAATCAAACTCGTCATCCCCTTCTCAATAGTACGCGCCCGGACGACTCGCTCTTCGCATGTACCTTCGTCTGCTGCAATCATCTTCTCAAGACTCGCCAATTGCCCTTGAATACGATGGATACGATGCAACGTCTTTGTGTCGTATTCACATTTGAGTGCATGTTGCTCATCAATTGTGATCTGTTCAGTCATCTCGAATATCCTCTCTATATACCCCTACGGGTATAATATAAGATACCCTGCGGGGTATGTCAAGCATATATCGAGATGTGACCGTGCGGAAATGACAAACAGCATCTACAATAGTGACGAACATCATGAAGAAGACGATGACACTGCATCGCCGCGAGAGGTGCGTTAGAAGCAAAATGCCATCACAAACTGTTCAACATATTCTGCACCGTGCGCTACAATTCATGATTCTGTTGACATTCGCGCTGATTCCATTGTGGTATCGATTCCCCGAAAATCCGTTTTATCTGCCCACGCTTTATGTCTCGCGCTTCAGCATTTTGCAAGTGATGTTGTTGGCGATTGTGTTGTGGATCGCTCGTGGCATACCCGGTCTGCGCTGTGTGTGGCGAGACCCGTTGCAACGGACATGGCTGTTGCTGTTGCTCACGTTGACGGCATGGGTCATCGCCTCACAGATGTGGGCATTTCGCCGCGCTGCGAATCCCGAAGTCGCGCAAAGTGCGGCCTTTCAATTCAGCGTCGTCATGCTCTTCGCCATCGTCGTCATCAGTACACGTCCCTCGCCCAAATGGGTCATCGGTGCGCTGCTGACCGGCGTCGTGTGGAACACCGCGCTTGCCATTTTGCAAACACACAATCAAGCGGATCTCGGTTTGCGATTTTTCGCTGCTTTTCCCGGTGAATTCCCACTCGACCCCGCACGCTCTGGCGTCAGTGTTGTCGTCGCGAACGGTGTGCGCTGGCTGCGACCGTATGCGCTGCTCCCACATCCGAATATGCTCGGCGGCTTTTTGATGATTGGTCTACTCGCTGCTGTCGGTTGGATACTCTCAGCCAATCAAAAATTGCGTTGGTTCGGCACGGCAATCTTCGGTTTCGGATTGTGGGGCTTACTGCTGACATTCTCACGCGGGGCATGGCTCGCTTTCGCTGTCGGCGGGTTCGCGATAGTGCCGATCTTATGGCGCACACACAAGCGCCGTTTGCTACGCCCACTCGGTGTCGCGGGCGGCATTGCCATCGTCGTTGGACTGCTGTTTACCTTCACCCATCGTGATTTGCTACTCGTGCGCACGAGCAGCGGCAGCAACACCGAATTGAGCGAACTACGCTCGTATGTTGACCGCACGATATTCACCAATTACGCGCAACGCGCCATCCGTGAAAATCCGGTGCGGGGTGTCGGCATTGGCAATTTCCCATGGCGGGCAAGTTTTTATCTCGTCGAAAGCGATTTTGATTTGCGCGGCGATAATGCGCACCATGTTTTGTTGCAAGCATGGGCAGAACTCGGCGTCATCGGTTGGGGGTTGACCGTTGCCGCGTGGATGGTCGGCATTGAACTCGCGCTGCGCAATCGCCCCGACGCACAGCGTGCCGCTTTACTCGCCGGGGTGTTGGCGTTGGGCATCATCGGCATCATCGACCATTATCCATGGACAATATTGCAATTTCAAACCGCGTGGTGGGGGTTGTTGGCTGTCGTCGGAAGCGATGACAAAGCAAATCGAAATGCAATCACGATGTCTCAAGCGTGAGCGTTTTGATGGGAAAGAAATCCCCGCCCGTACCATCCGCCATGACCCGCCCGGTGAGGCGCTCTAACGTTTGTGAATTATACACCGTGAGCATGAGATAATATGTGCCCGGCGGCACGTCGGCAACGGGCAACATCGTCACCACATTGCTAAACGCCCGTAACGGCAGTGCGTAGTCAACCTGACTTACTTTCTCGCCCGCAGTATTCAGCATCTGAAGCGAGACCGAGTAGGTATTCGGCGGCACAACATCGGTCAAGCGCCAATTGATGAGCACCGGCAGCGACTCATCAGAAATATCGGTGACTGTCGCACTCGCAAGCTGAATACCGAGATCAAATTGAATGAGCGGATTATCCGTTTGGTCGAAGGCATCACAACCAAATTCGGCACGCACAAACCGCTCAATCGTCAGATTCGAGTGCTTGTCAATAAAACCGCAATACGCATAATCTTGCAGCAAATAGGTATCCAACCATGCCCGGTCAATATTGTATTGTGTCTCTTGGGCAATCCAAATTGTCAATTGATCGGTGATTTGTTCCAGCACCGCCGCTTGTGTCGATGAAGCACGTATCGAGCCTTTACCGATGAAATACGGTCGAGTACCATGCTCAGCAAAATAATAATGATAAGCATCGTTGAAGTAACGCCCACCATCCCAACCGGTCACTGGGGCATCGCCAATCAGCAGAATGAAGTCTTGCGGCTGGGCAACATCTAATAAGTCAACAGCCGCTTGTTGTAAAGGAAATTTATCAACATAATCGGCACGCGC
>RFIA01000270.1 GCA_003695675.1 Chloroflexota bacterium | reverse complement strand
TCTCAATGAAGCGCTTGAGCGTCTCGGTGAGGTCGAGGTCGTCGCACCCGGCAGCGACTAATTCATCTGCTTGGCTGGATACCATGCTAAATATCTTGGGGCAAGGTGCATCACCTTGTCCTTTTTATTTCCGTATCGGGCACAGCTTTACGGTATAACAAACACAAGCTATAATTCCATAAATCTATAATGATGAATCGGAAGCACAAATGGAAATATCCCGAAAAAAATACATCCTGCAAGAAAGTGGCTCTGTCACCCTTCCGGCTGAGTTTCGCAACAAATATGGGCTTGAACCCGGCGATGAAATCAGCTTTATCGAGACAGACGAGGGATTGCTGATTAGTCCACGCGAAGTCTTGATCGACAAACTTTTAGACGAACTCGGCGACGATTTACGGGACGAAGACATCACCCTCGAAGAATTGATGAAACGGGGTCGCGAGATTAGAGGGCGTTTACTTAAAAAACACTATGGAATTGACATTGAAGAATGATAAAAGCCTTCGTCGATTCGAGCGTGCTCTATGCGTCAATCATTTCTTCTAGTGGCGCGTCTCGTGAGATTCTGAAGCGTAACAATAAAGGCGAAATTCAACTCGTTATCACCAAATACGTTGTCGATGAAACTCGTGACAATCTCACGGCTAAAAATCCCGATAAAGCCGCAGCATTAGAATTGCTCATCGATTTGGTGTCGTTTGAATTTGTTGACGTTAGCAGGAAAAGTGTTCAAGATGCCGTCGCGTATACTGAGATAAAAGACGCCCCAGTAGTAGCCGCAGCAATTGCTGCAAACTGTGAGTATCTGCTAACATTTGACAAACAACATTTGCTTGGCAATCAACGTGTGGCCGAGAAATCTGGTCTAACGATTGCCACTCCGGGCGACCTGATGCAGCGACTGCGAACGATTAAGTAATCGTGTTACGCTGCTAATGTGCACTTTCCCGCGGGTTAATCTACGTCGCAAACACCCCATTCAAGATCATTGGGGCAAGGTGCATCACCTTGTCCTTTTTACATCCTCATTCATGAGCTGCTACAAAACGTCACAGCCTGTTGCAAAAATCTTTTAGCGGGCGATTCAATTTTTCGTCCCGCCCAATTCATATCTGTATGCTGATATAGCCACCGTTCATCAACAAAAATAAAGCGCAGAGCGTTGTCTGCGCTGTCGTTCTTGATATGCGGTTTAAGGACAACTGTTTCTCTCGTATTGATCTGCCACTTCCGACGCTTTTCTTGCGTCAACGTTGGGTGATACTGCCAACCCCTTTCAGGAGAGTATCACAGATGCCGAGAGTCGCGTCCTATCGGGAATTTCGATCTACGAATGTGGTCGTGCCACATATTCCCTCCTCGCATACACACATATAATGAAATGGATTTGTTAATCTCACTTCAAATAATCTTAACTTCAACCTTAGTTTACCGGGTGAGCTGCCATCTCCGCACTGCCAAAGGTCGTGATTTAACATGACAGATGACACCATTCCTGAAGGTGATTTCGTGGTATAATGAGGGATACGTTACAAAATACCTTCACGCTGTCGCATATCGACCATGCGCCCCTTCAAAATTTCTCGCTGCGTGGGTTGTTCCGGGTCTCCAATACGCGCCAATAACATTTCAGCAGCCCGCCGACCGAGTTCGTAGGTCGGTTGCTCAATCGTGATGATCGGCAAATCAATCAACGGGTTGAGCGACATCAAATCGAATGTGACCAACGCCACATCGTCCGGGATGAGCAAGCCCTGTTTGCGAATCGCCTTGAAGGCCCCGACCATCAGCAAATTGTTAATCGCAAAAATGGCTGTCGGCCGTTCCGGGAGCGCCAACATAGCGCTTGTCGCAACGAACCCATCATTTTCTTTTGGACGGGTTTCTACAATCAAAGCCGCGTCCGCTGCTATATCGTGGTCGCGCAGCGCACGTAAGTACCCTTCTTTGCGTTCTTTCGATGTCGTCACGTCCGGCAAACCACTGACGAGGCCGATGCGCGTGTGCCCATCTGCAATCAGTTCCGCAACCAATTGATAGGCCGACTCAATATTCTCGCCGCGCACGATGTCGGTATCCACATCGCTCATGTGCCGGTCGAGCGCAACGGTTGGCAATTCACTGACCATCTCGCGATAAATCTTTTGATTGCGGCGTCCCGTCGGCGCGATGATGATTCCGGCGACATTTTCATCGCGCAGCAGATTGATGTATTGCTGCTCTTTTTTCCAATCCTCATCGCTATTACACAAGAACACCCCGTAGGAATCCCCCTGCGCGACATCTTCAATCGCCCGCACGACCGACGTGAAAAACGGATTCTCAATGTCGGGGATGATGACGCCTATCGTTTTCGACTTCTGCGACCGCAAACTCTGCGCGACTCGATTGGGACGGTAATTCAATTCGTGTACCGCATCCCATACTCGTTGCCGCATCTCCGGGCGGACATGCGGTTTGTTCGCCAACACGCGCGACACCGTCGCCGTCGAAACTTCGGCTTTGCGGGCTACATCGTCGATGCTGACGGAAGGTTTTTGTGAAGTGCGATGATTCTT
>RFIA01000037.1 GCA_003695675.1 Chloroflexota bacterium | reverse complement strand
GATCGAATGACCCCGAGATAACCCCTTTAGTGGGTTTGGTATTTGGGTAGCCGGATGTTTTAACATCTGGCGGCACTAACTTTTATCTTTGGGCACAAAAGATGTTGCTATTACGAATCGGTATTTTCGTCTTCATCCTCGGGTTCGGATTGCTGCGACCCGATTGTTTCCGCAATGACGTTCGAGGTGGCGACATCACAATCGCTCTGCAAGGCGTCGATGTCAGCTTCGGCCTGCGCGATGAAGTCGAGCGCGGTGTCGAAATTCGCAGCAGCGAGTGAGACTTGTGCCTGCGCCAATTGACTGAGTATCGGCGTGATATTGCAATCCGTCGAGGTGGTATTGACCGGGGAGGTGGTCTCTACTTCGGAGACGGTCGTCAATTCTTCAATGGTGAGTGTGCCTTCGATTTCGACGCCGTGCTCACGAGTCCCCGTCCACACCATATACATGCCAGGGATGACGTCGCGCACCAAAATCTCGGGCACGCGCCCCGACGCACAATACCATCGACCATCCGGTGCGCGGATAACCATCGCCGAACGGTCTTCAATGAGCGAGATGTCGAGCACATCCGGGAAGAAGTTGACCGACAGATAATTATCCGTCGCTTCTTGCCAATCGACAATCAAGTCGGGGTTACCGCCGACGTATCCGCCACAATCGCCATCAACCAACGACTCGATGTCGTAACCGGCATCTGCAAAGGCGACGATTTCTAGTTCGTAAGGATCCGGCGAGAAACCACTTTCCAATTCGACAATACCGTAGCGAGGCATCAGCGACGGGTCGATTTCATTATCTTGGGCATAGAGTGTGCTGTGACCGATGATGATGGTGACGAAAAGGACAATGATGGCTGCGCTCATAAATCGTAAATGTGAACTCATTTTGATGACCCCCTGAATGGCGTATATCGTATATACGGATATGGCTGTCCGATTCAGCCACAATATTTTCAGAAGATTAGCGCAAGATGATCTATTGCGCTATACTTTCGGCGCTATTCAGGACAAAAATCATCGACACATTGTGTCAATTGATAGGGCTGTTGAGGATAACAGGGCAGTCTTGCGTCGAATCTTTTTGTTCTCAAACAAGCGCGTTGGCTAGGGTCTCGAATCGCGCATCGTCATCCAATTCATCGCGCATCATGGCCCGCAAGGTGTCGTTCGCCCGATTGAAGGCGTCGCGACATAATTCAGTTGCGTGGGGGAGGTCGCCGCGCAGGGCGGCGAGCAAGCCGCGATTGAAAGCAATCATCACATCGCCGGGCAATAACTTTTCGGCGGCGGCGTAATCGGCTTCGGCTTCATCAAGCTGACCGAGATGGCGATTGGCATGAGCGCGTTTGATGAGCAAATTCGCTTTGAAGTTGGCCGCGAAGCCGACGGTCGTCTGTGCGAAAGCCGTCTCCAACAAAACGAGCGCCCGCGAATAATACGTCACGGCGTCGTCATGGCGGTCTTGCAAGGCAGCGAGGTCGCCGCGCCGTTGTAACCAACGCCAATCTTCCGGCATCGCATTGAGTACGGTTTCGGCTTCGCTGTATGCCGCCGCCGCGACGAGGCGTTCGACGAAAATCTCCGCGGCGCGTTCGTCGTTTGGATGTGCCACGTACATCTGCCGGGCGACCTCCAAGGCGCCATCATCACCCTGCGCGTCCAAGATGCGCATCCACAGCACATAATCATCCGGCGTCAACGTGGTTAGGCACGCAATATCAGCGAGCGCCATCTGCCAATGCGTAGCATCCGCAAGCCGCAGCAAAATACCGACGCGCATCCGTCGGGCATCGTCATCATCCGGCGTCTCGTCGAGATGTTCGTTGATCGCCGTCAGCGCGTCATCCAACTCGCCAGTGGTGATGAAGGCTTCCGCCAATTGTAGTGGTGTGTATCGCATAGATGGTTTCCCATCGTGATACAAAATAGAAATTATGCGAATAACTACTCAGTATATCGGCACAAGTCATCAAGCGGAAAAGAAATTGAACCGCCAAGAGCGCCAAGATTTTTTCAAAATCGCTCTGCGTCCTTTGCGCCTTTGCGTTGAATTTTTTGTTTTTCTTCTCATAAGTACACGGCCTGAGTAGTTACGAATTATAGCATCTTGATTAGCTTCTTGCCGAACACTTTCGGTTCGCTCTTTTCGATGATGAGATCGGTCGCGCTGTGGAACGCCATGAAGTCGCGCATGGCGACGGCGACTGACGCAACGAGTTCATCCGACGCTTTCACACCCGGTTCGAGATACAGCGCCTTAAGTCGTAGCGTGCCGCTTTTACGTTCGAGTTTCGGGTCGAAGCGCCCGACGAGTCGGTCACCGTGCAAAATCGTCAGGCAATAATATCCCCATTCGCGCTGCGCCGCCGGTTTGTACGCTTCGAGAATATGGCGGAAATTCCACCACGCCATATCGCGGCCACGTGGCCACAACAGATTGTCGAAGAAATTGAGGAAGGTTGTGCGTCCGGTTGTGATGTCGCCGTCGGCGGCGCGTTGCAACAGCGATAAATGATCGCGATGCACAACCATCGTGACCGCTTCGCCGTCGAATTGTTCGGCTTGCACCTCGACCAAGATACCCTCATCAATCAGCGCTTTGATGTGCGGCTTGGCCTCCGTGCGTTTGATGTCATGCACGATGTCAATCGTCTGCATGGCGTCGCAGATGCCGAATTTTCGCGCCCCTTTCTCGATGTAATAGCGTATCATCTCCTCGCGAGACACTTCGTCCGTATCGACACCATCCGGCAGCACGCGCTCGGTCAAATCATAGACGCGCTGAAATTTGATGCGGTCGGCAATCATCAATTCGCCAACATCGTACAGATATTCAAGCGCTGCTTTCGCCGGTTTCCAGTCCCACCACGCGCCGCGTTTTTTGCCATCGCTCTTGAAGTCACTCGTCCGCAAACCGCCTTCATCATGAATGCGCTGTTTGACATGTGCGGCGAGGGCGCGGTGCTCATCATTGTTGAGCCAACCGTGCCAATAACGTGGATTTTCGCGCAGCTTGCGCATCAACGGCAAGCGATAACGATAATCCTCTAGCGGGATGTAACACACAGCCTTGAGCCAATATTCAAAAAATTGCCGCTCAGCGCCATACATGACCGCATCGAAGTCGGCGACATCATAATTGCCGAGCCGACTCCATAGCGTCAGATAGTGGCTGCGATGCACCATTTGCAGCGTGTCGATTTGTACCGCGCCGATTTGATTGGCTGCCGCGATGATGTCCGCCTGTGTCGTCGTTGTATCATCGGCGACCGGGCGTGTCAGTCCCTGTGTGTGCAGCGCCATCGCCCGAATTGCTGCGAGGGGATAGATTGTGTTGTCTGTCATGATACGCATCCACAATAGAGAAATTTTGTTCTATTGTAACGTATTGTGCGAGAAAAGCAAAAAGAGTCAAATTGTCGCAAATTGTGACCGTAGGGTTAGCGTATGGTTTGCGCCAATTTTGCAGTGACTAAGCGTAAAGCAAGGAGGGCGCTTCTTTGTATATGGTGAAAGTACCGTAAACGCATGAACGTCAACAAGGCGGCTATAAAATGAGTGCAAATATGATGATTTCAGGAAAAATGATTACATTCGGTGCTATTCTCGCCTTACCGGCAATCATTGTCGGCGCGTTTTTGACTCGCGGCAATTCGCCGGACAATACGCCTTTGCAACGCCTGCGTTCTGACCGGGCCATTGACATCAGCGTGCCACTCGGTCAATGGGAACAAGCATACGCCTTCCTCGCCGATGACGTTATCCCCATGACGTTGACGCTCGACTCACAATCGCCCAATCTGCCGCTCAATGCCGAAATCCGCAAGGGAGACACCATCGTCGCGACGGTCGATGGCGACTCTGTGCAGCACGCCGCCTTCACGATTGTGCCGAACAGCGGCTTTTATCAACTGCATCTGCAAGCCAACAATCACCTCGCGCCGGGCAGCATCCACCTCGCCTATGATAGCGGGATACTGCCGGATACGGCGCCGTTGTCCGTGCAAGATATACCGCCCGGCACACAGACCGATCCGGGTCTTGCCGGTGGTGAGTGCCGCTTCAACAGCGGCGCGAACAGCGTCAACGTGTTGACCGAGCCACGACTCGGCGCGGCGGTGCTCGGTGTGTTGTCGCCGGAGGCGTTCTTGCCCGTGCATACCATGACGAACAATCGCGCTTATGGTGTCGAGACGAATGTCGGCACGGGATGGGTGTTCGCTGCTGACGGCACATTGAGCGGCAATTG
>RFIA01000269.1 GCA_003695675.1 Chloroflexota bacterium | reverse complement strand
GTGTGGGCGTCGTTATCGAACGCATCGCCGATGACAACCTGTGTTGGCAGAACGAGTTTATCACCCGCTTGGTTGAGCAAGGCGGTCGCGGTTTCGAGCGCGTCATCTTCGACGAGCGAGGCGCCGATGTTGTGACGCTGCGCTTTGAAGAAAGTGTTCGCCATCCCGCCGCCGATGAGCAGCGTATCAACTTTGCTGAGCAGCGCTTCGATGACATTGATTTTGTCGGAGACTTTCGCGCCGCCGAGAATCGCGACAAACGGGCGTTGTGGTGTTTCAAGGGTCGTCGCGAGATAATCAATTTCTTTTTCGAGCAGCAATCCGGCGACAGCAGGGAGATGTTCGCTGACACCGACATTTGACGCATGAGCGCGATGCGCCGTGCCGAAGGCGTCATTGACGAAAATATCGCCGTGTTGCGCGAGCTGCCGAGCAAAATCAGGATCGTTCTTCGTCTCGCCATTGTGAAAGCGCGTATTTTCCAGCAGAAGGATTCCGCCGTCTGGTAACGCTGCGATGGCTTGTTCGGCAACTTCGCCGACGCAATCATCCGCAAAATGAACATCCTTGCCGAGCAAATCAGCAAGAACGGATGCCACCGGCTTCAATGAGAATTCAGGTTTGCGTTCACCTTTCGGGCGGCCAAGATGCGACATCAGAATGATCGCCTTAGGAGATTGCTCGAGGATGTATCGAATCGTTGGGATGGCAGCGCGAATACGTGTGTCATCGGTTACGTGCCCGCCATCAAGCGGCACATTGAAATCAACACGGATGAGGGCACGCTTGCCCGCGAAATCTACGTCGCGGATGGTCATTTTGTTCATGAGATTTGCCTTTGGATGATGTGCAAGATCATACAAAAAAGGCGAGGTATTTAGAGAAATGCCTCGCCCATAAAATCAACACCTTGGGGACTTAGAGTTGATCGCCAACTTTTTTCGTCAGGTCGGCGACACGCATTGAATAACCCCATTCGTTATCATACCAGCTAACAACCTTGATGAGCTTCCCGTTCATGACTGAAGTTGATAAGGCGTCGATGATGCTTGAATGTTCGTTGCCCTTGTAGTCGCCGGAGACAAGCGGCTCATGGGAGACATCAAGAATGCCCTTCATGTGGCCGGATGCAGCTTCTTCAAAGGCGGCGTTGAGTTCTTCGGCAGTCACCGATTTCTCGACGGTCGCTACAAAGTCAATCAAGGAGACAGTCGGTGTCGGGACACGAACCGCCATGCCGTCGAATTTCCCTTTTAAGTCCGGGATAACTTCGGCGACAGCTTGCGCTGCGCCGGTCGTTGTTGGCACGATGTTTTCGGCTGCTGAGCGTGCGCGACGTAAATCTTTGTGTGGTTGGTCGAGAATCGCTTGGTCGGCGGTATACGAATGAATCGTTGTCATGAAGCCGGTCTCGATGCCGAAAGCATCGTTAATCACCTTCGCTGCTGGTGCGAGGCAATTTGTCGTGCATGAAGCATTCGAGATGATATGGTGGTTGGCTGGGTCATACGCATCATTGTTGACACCAAGCACAATTGTAACATCTTGGCCTTTTGCCGGGGCAGAGATGATGACCTTTTTGGCACCCGCATCAAGATGTTTTGACGCACCTTCACGACTGCGAAAGATGCCGGTGCTTTCGATCACAATATCGACGCCAAGATCACCCCACGGCAGGGCAGCCGGGTCTCGTTCAGACAGCGCTTTGATCTCGTCGCCATCGACGATCAACGAGCCGTTTTGCACTTCAACACTGCCATGATACGGGCCATAGGTTGAGTCATAACGGAACAGATGAGTCATCGTGTCAAGATCGCCGAGATCATTAAAAGCCACAATATTGATGTCGTCTGGGTATTTTGCCTTGATTGCTTTCAGAACCTGTCGTCCGATGCGGCCAAAACCATTAATGCCTACATTTATTGTCATGCCAAATACTCCTTTTATCGCCATCGCCTAAACGATGTGACTGTCAAAATCGCTTCAACTTTACCAGTAGTTTGATGATTAGACACCGGTGAACATGTCGGTCAGTGTGTTAAGTGTTTGTTGTGCATAACGGTCGCTGACAGCGAGAATCGCCGTGCTGAGCTTTTGAGGGTCGTGTCGCCATGGTCGATTTTCGTCAGTTAGATCAGCATAGTGAAGATGATAACGTTGCGCGATCTCATGATTGTGCGCAACCGCTTTGACGTAATTGGTGTTGATGCCAGCGTTGCGTGTTGGATAAGCGTTGTTTGCAATGACCGCTTGAAATATACCCCGCCCGATATGTTCTTCCAAAGCATAAACGTGGTCGGCGACGTTGTAATTGTCTGTCTCGCCCGGTTGCGTCGCGACATTGCAAACATAAATCTTGCAAGCTGCTGTCTTGCTCAATGCTTCGCGAATGCCATCAACGAGCAAATTAGGGAGAATACTCGTATACAAACTGCCGGGCCCAATCACAACCACATCAGCTTCAATAATGGCTGATACACTTTGTTCATAGGGTTGAACGTTATCTGGGTCGAGCCATATCTTTTCGATTTTTCCTTTTTTGTTTGTGATTTGTGATTCGCCATGAACGGTTTCGATATGATTTTTTTGATTTATTTTGACGGATGCAACAAGATTGACGTTATCAAGTGTGGAAGGCAGCACTCGGCCTTGTATATTGAGGACGCGCTCTGTTTCTGCTAACGCCGCTTCAAGACTTCCGGTCACGCCTGTCATCGCTGTGATAAACAGATTGCCGAAAGCGTGCCCTTCAAGATCGCCGTTATTGAAACGATATTGAAACAGGTGAGTCATCATACTTTCGTCGTCGGCGAGCGCGACAATATTATTCCGCAAATCACCCGGCGGGAGAACGCCAAAGTCTTTTCGCAGGCGACCGGAACTGCCACCATCATCGGCAACGGTTACGACCGCTGTGATATTGCTTGTATACGGCTTGAACCCCCGCAACACCGATGGTAAGCCGGTTCCGCCGCCGATGGCGACAACTTTAATGCCTTTTTGTCGTTTGGTGTGCGCCCGCACCACATCGACGATGCGACCAGCTTGATGCCTGCGGTATGGTGCGAACACATGATGGGTGATTTTGAAAACGCCGATGCCCATCATTATTAGGCCGATGATGATCGTCACGACGATTTTTGGCCAATTGTTCAGTAAAAGATCAACATTTGTCGTTTCAATTAAACCTGATTTTATGAGTGCAAAAGCCAATCCTATAGAATCAAAGATGAAACCGATACCGACGAGCGATAACCAGTGTATGATACCCACACCGGGGATGAACCACCTAAAAAACGCCCGTATCCTGAGCATATCTCTCCATCAAGAATAATCAGTTGCTGTTATGATTGTAGTGCCGTGATGATGCGTGACAAGGCTAGGTTAATTTGATTGCGATTCAGTCAAGCGCCATCGCCACGAGAATAGCAGGATGAGTCCAGCTGTGAGCGTTGTGAGACCGCCGACGACAATTGCCGTGTCGAACCAAAATTGTTCTGGGAAGAGGCGGATGAGTGTGTCGGAATAAGCAAATATCCATGTGCCGCTTGCGAAGAATGTGTTATGAAAATTGTTGAAAAATGTCTGCCAGCTAATGATGGCGACAAAAATGATGGCGCCGATGATGCTGAGTGTCAACAAACTGCCATTGAACAACCCGCGTTGTAGATGTCGGCGAGTTTGCGGTGTTTTCCACAATATGATAACACTCGCGAGAACAAGTATCCCATTGACGATGCCTGCGCCAAAGGCAAGTTGTGTGACGTATTGTACATCGTGCATGTGGCGCAATTCTCGTGATGTGAATAGACGTGAACCATCCGCAAATTCCAAATCGCTTAGATATGAAATGTCTTCGTTGTTGATGAGATATTTGAGCGCGTAAGGCGCAAAATTCAAGCGATCTTCCGTGGTCAGTCCGAACGGGTCTGCGGGGAATCCGGGTCGCGTGTATTCGAGTTGCAAATAAAGCGGTGTCATGATGAGCCGGACACTAATCAGAGTCAACACAATTGGTAGAGCAATCGTGAGGTAAATGCGCAGTAGCGGCGCAATCGTTATGATTCGAGTGGTGCGCTCAAGTTGTAATCTTGAATCGTGCGAGAGTGTTGTTTCTGTCATCGCGTTCTCAATCTTCTGGTCGTATTTCGTCAAGATCGCCAGATAATAAGAAGTTTAACACAATTGAATCGACCAAGGTTTCTACCGGCGCTTGATTATCGGTGAAAATTATATCTGATGTGACGACCGGAACGGTATTTTCAATGCTAGCAGACAATACATCATGGAGTATAGGAAATTCTTCGGTGTCGTCGAAAATATTGAGGTTGTTGATGAGATTGGTGCTGGTAGTTGGTGTCATCGTCCCGACGAGAATCGTATTAAACGAATTGGGCACGTCGATGGCGTGAATCGTTGGAAATACTTCAAGCATCGTTGTGGTCAGCGCGTCGACCAAGCGCCGGTCGGTGTTCGTGCGACCGACGTTAATCGCGACGACTCCGTTGTCGCTGAGGTGTTCGCGGACTTCCTCGAAAAATTCGACAGTTGTCAGATGCCATGGTATATAGGGGGGACGATAGGCATCAATAGCGATGATGCTATAGTCTCTATCGATCTGCTTGAGTATATAGCGCCCATCCTGCACATAAATCGTCAGATTAGGCAATTCCGTCTCGTTCATGCCAAAAAATCGTTCACCGGCTTCGACAATTCCAGGATCAATTTCGATGCCATCAATTGGGATGTTGCCGTAGACTGCGGTATATTGTCGGGCAATTGTACCGCCTGCTAAGCCAATAATTGCGAGGGATTCAACATCTTCGGGCGTATACGGCGGGTTATTGAAATATGGCGCGGCAAGAAAATAATCCCATGTGCCTTGATACATGAGTTGATCCGGATGCCATTGACTGTGGACGCCCTGCCCTTCATTCAGATACAGATAGCGCATACCATCGCCATCTTCCTGCACTTGAATGTAATTGTAGGCGCTTTCGTCTTCAAAGAGAAGTTTTGCCCCGGCCTCTGCGGGGCGGAGTGGGCCGCGAAGAACAAGTGACGCCAGAAAAGCGATAGCAATCGGCATCCACAATGACCGTACCGCAGCTCTCGATTCGTATTTTATTAAGCCGATGAAGGCTATACCATACAAGATTCCTGAAAACAGAATGAATGTCTGAAATGTGCCTATTGCTGGAATGAGTAATAATCCCGGCAAGAATGTGCCGAGTAAGCTGCCGAGTGTGCTCAGGGCGTAAATGTGACCCGATGTTTGCCCAGAGTGCTCAATATCTGTGACGGCGAGGCGGATCGCAAATGGTGAGACACATCCAAGTAACGTGATGGGGATAGAGAAAAGAATAAGCACCGAGATGAAAGAACCGAGCGCAAGAGCGGCTTCGGCATCAACCACGGCACTCGCGGCCGTTGTAATGACGGGACGGGCAACAATCGGTATCAACGCATTAAGAAAAGCCGCCCAAATGATAATGCGATAAAATGTGGTGAAATGTGGCGAACGGTCTGCCCAGCGACCACCGATAAAATAGCCGACCGTTAAATATAACAAGATCAGCCCAATGACATTTGCCCAAACCAAATTGCTGTTGCCGAACACATTGCCCAATAAGCGGGATGCGCTGAGTTCAACAGCTAAAGTTGTCATACCGCCGAAGAATACAGTGATATACAAATATGTATTTGAAGTCGTACTCGATGCTGTCGTTAAAATACGTGTTGCCAATGGTCAAACCTTCAACTTACAAATCAACTCATAATTGAATCGGTCAGATGTCTGGGTAGATGTTTCATTGTTTAGATGTGCTTTTGTGACAACACACTAGCTAAATCATCATTTCTTCGCACGACAATCATTGGGATATGCGCCAGTTGGAGAATGCTCTGCATTTCATCTGACCTGTACTGGCCATCGAATGAGTAGGGATCAACGAAGATGCACATCGGTCGGATTCCGCGACTAGTCAGCGTTTGCGCTTCAGTTACCCATGATGTGTCCAACGATGAAGTGACGATGATAAGGGTTGTGCCGCGCGTGAAATAAGGCGTCTCAAGAATTAACATTTGTTGCAACGTGTATATCGAGAAGCTGCGTGCAACCGCCAGTGTTTGTAATATGCGATTAAGTTGCCGGTCTCCACGATCTGGCTGGATAATTTCCCGATGTGGCGTATAAGCAGCGAATCCTAGTGAACGATCAAGCTCTGTGAAATATTGTGCAAGCGATGCCGCTATAACCACACTGTATTCTTCGGTTGACGGGGGGATTCTCTCGCCGTTTGGCAGGGCGGGGCCAGTTTTGTTGATCCGCTTTAGATTTGGCGACTCAACTAAGGAATTCGCAGAGAAGTCCACAAAAATCCAAATATCGACGAGGGGGTCAATCTCAAATTCTTTGACCATCAATTTGTTGCGTCGGGCAGTTGTCGGCCAGTGAATCCGATTGAAGCTGTCCCCATTGACATATTCGCGGACACCGGCAGCATTTGTCGTGACATAATGTGTTCGTCGCCGTCGTGCTTCACCACCAGAGAGTATGCCAATCGGCAAATCGAAATATCGGATGGGGATCGTTTCGGGGTAGATGACTACACGTGAGGTCAAGTTGAGTTTGCGGGGCGAAACGAACAGACCAAATGGGTCCCCACTCACCAATGTGACTGGCCCAAGTTGGAACTCGCCGCGAGCGATACAATTTGTTTGAACCCGCCAACGATAACTGGCATGGCTTCCTAGTGCAGGGACGATATTGCTTGCCCGGTGTCCCGGCAGGTTAGAATGATCGCGAACCTCAAGCCATAATTTTGGAATGATAGCGCGATTGCGAACGATGAAGATTTCCTCAAGTTGCCGCCCGACCTGGGCGCGACGGGCACGGGTTTTCCGGCCAATCGTGATCCATCGCACGGCTAGCCACGCCCATATAAATGAGATCAACATCAACCCGACAAACATATATGCCAGATTAAAGAAGAACGACCGCCCAGTGAACAAACCGGCCAGCAAGCTCAAGATGAGCAATACATATACAGTGTTCCGACGATTTTGCATGAGATTATTAGGGGGATGCCCCCGGTACGGGTGTAGATAACAACACGTCCTGAACAATCGTGCGCGAAGTGATGTCTTTGATACGCGCAGCCGGGCCGACGATAATCCGATGCGCGATGGTGACCTCGGCGAGTGCTTTTACATCATCGGGGATAACATACTCGCGCCCAGCCATTGCCGCCCGCGCTTGTGAGGCGCGGAATAATGCTAAAGAACCACGTGGACTACTACCAAGATACACATCAGGGTGGTGGCGAGTGGCATTAATCAAATCGACAATATACTGTTTGATTTCGTCGGCGACATAAACTTCGCGAATCGCTTGTTGAGCAGCGACAAGCTCTTGAACATTGATAACTTGTCGCATTTCTTCAACAGGGTGGATGTATTGTTGTGATGCAAGTACCGTGAGTTCTTCGATTGGGCTGGGGTATCCGAGTTGGATTTGAATAAAAAAGCGATCAAGTTGGGCTTCTGGTAAGGGAAACGTTCCTTCATACTCGATTGGATTTTGTGTTGCCAATAGCAAGAATGGCACTTCTAATTTGTAGGTGAACCCGTCAACTGTTATTTGCTTTTCTTCCATTGCTTCTAGCAGTGCGGCCTGTGTTTTGGGTGTTGCGCGATTGATTTCATCAGCAAGAACGATTTGCGCCATGATTGGGCCGGGCCGAAATTCAAATTCTTGTGTTTTTTGGTTGAACAACGAAACACCGGTGACGTCTGACGGCAGCATATCGGGTGTGAATTGAATGCGGTTGAAGCTACATCCAATTGAACGCGCTAATGCTTTTGCGAGCATGGTTTTGCCGACTCCGGGCACATCTTCTATGAGAATGTGCCCTTGACTGAGCAAACCTAGAATGGTGAGGCGAATCTCATTGCGCTTACCGATGATGACTTGCCCGACACTTTGGGCAATGTGTTCAGCCACATGTTGTACAAGGCCGATATTTTGCGATCTTTGATCGTTTACAGCACGCTGTCCTTGTCGCGTGTCCTGAGGATAGTTGGACATAAGGTTTCTTTCGCTACGTTCAGTGATATACAAATTATACAAGCCACCGATGAGAATAGGGATAGACGAATACCCTACGTTTACCCAGCTATTCTTCGCTATTTGCCTCGCTCGCTATTTGGCGTGGTTGTTTCAATTGGCCTTTTTGGGTGCGACTTGTTTTCAAGTTTGTTAGATTAAGATTTCAAGGTTTGCTCTATATTCAGTGTAGAGTATAATTGATTTTGTGTGTGTCATTATGGCAATCAGCTCATAATACTATACGCGAACTGCAAATCAACAGCATTGTTGATACCAACATGGCAACAATGACTACCAATTATTTGTAATACCAGATTAATGTCTCATTTGTGCAAAGTCGATTTCATTATACAATGATTTCTACATTGCTAACTTGGTCGGGTCGCTTTTGAGAGGAGTGTAATCATGGCAAAATCGCGAACCGAATTGATGGTTGATCGGCTCCGCGATCTTCAGTCTACTACCCCAGAGATTGAAGCCTCTGCTGTCGTGAGTGTGGATGGGTTGAGTATGGCATCTTCATTACCGGCGGGCATTGAAGAAGATCGTGTGTCTGCTATGTCGGCGGCAATGCTTTCGCTTGGCGAGCGTATTTCCAGTGAGTTGGGCCGAGGTGATCTCGACCAAGTTTATATCAAAGGAAATGATGGATATGTCATTTTGATGTCCGTTGGCGAAGAAGCTGTTCTGACAACGCTAGTGCGCGAGGGGGCGAAATTGGGGTTAATTTTTCTCGATATGCGTCGTACCGCCGATGATTTGGAAAAACTTGTATAGCGTTAACGCATTTTTCGGGCTGCATCTGTTGTTTTATGCGAAATTTGTCCGTAAATTGGCGGGGAGACTGATCCCCGCCATCTTTTTGACTTGAAAGGGCTGTGCTCAAGTATGTCTCAACCCAAATATATTTTCTGTACGGGAGGGGTTGTAAGTTCTGTCGGCAAGGGGGTGACAGCGGCGGCTATCGGTCGAATTCTGAAGGCGCGTGGCCTAAAAGTCGTCATTCAGAAGTTGGACCCGTATTTGAATGTCGATCCCGGTACGATGAGTCCTTATCAACATGGTGAGGTTTTTGTTACGGTTGATGGCGCAGAGACCGATCTCGATCTTGGGCATTATGAACGTTTTATTGATGAAAATCTGAACAGTGCCTCGAATGTTACAGCAGGGCAAGTTTATAGCCATGTATTGGACAAAGAACGCCGCGGCGATTATCTCGGCGGTACCGTGCAAGTTATCCCTCATATAACCAATGAAATCAAGCGACGTATTGCGCTTGTGGCCGAAGCCCATCATGCAGATGTTGTTATTGTCGAGGTTGGCGGTACCGTTGGTGATATTGAGGGGCAGCCCTTTCTTGAAGCGATACGACAAATGCGTATGCGCGTTGACCGCAATGATTCCCTCTTTGTTCACGTTACTTTTCTGCCATATATTGGCGCAACCCGTGAACTGAAGACCAAGCCGACTCAACACAGTGTGCGTGAACTGCGTAGCATGGGGATTCAGCCACAAGTTATCATTGCTCGTACCGATCATCCGGTGAGTTCAGAAGTTATCGAAAAAATTGCTCTCTTTTGCGATGTTGACCAAGCTGCCGTCATTCCACTTCAGACGGCCGACCTGCTCTATGAGGTGCCCTTGATGCTTGAAGACGCGGGATTAGGTCATTATATCGTCGATTATTTGGACTTGGAGCAACGTCCCCCTAATTTGACCGATTGGCGCGAGATGGTTCATCGGATGCGGAATGCGACAGACACCATCAAGATTGCGATTGTCGGAAAATATATTGAATTGCATGATGCTTATATCAGTGTTAAAGAAGCTCTGCTTCATGCAACCAGCGTAAAAAATTATCGTTTAGAAATTGTGTGGGTGAACTCAGGTGATCTCGAAAAAGATAAAAATTGGGATGCCCTGAAAGATGTTGATGGTATCGTAGTGCCCGGCGGATTTGGTTATCGGGGTGTAGAAGGCAAGATTCTTGCTGCCCGTTTTGCTCGAGAGCGGCAAGTCCCATATCTTGGTTTGTGTCTTGGAATGCAGGCAATGTGTATTGAATTTGCACGAAATGTGCTTGGTATGGACGATGCCAATAGTACAGAGTTTGAGGAAAGCACTGCGAATCCCATTATTGATCTCATGATGGATCAGCGAAGTGTGACTGATCTTGGTGGGACGATGCGACTCGGTGTATATCCTTGTCGCATCCAAGCTGGGTCGCTCGCGGCTCGAATTTATCAGCAATCTGAAGTTGCTGAACGCCATCGCCATCGTTTTGAATTCAATAATGCTTTCCGCTCGAATTTTGAGCAGGGAGGGATGCTGTTTAGTGGGTTAAGCCCCGACGGTAGACTCGTCGAAATTGCGGAAATTCAGGATCATCCGTTTATGATCGGCAGCCAATTTCATCCTGAATTCATGAGTAGGCCGACGCACCCTCATCCGATGTTTGCGGCTTTTGTTGAAGCGGCCATTCAGTATCGATATGTGTCTAATGCAAACGGTGCGTCAAAGCAGCAACGTGAAGTTACCCAAGAGTGACAATTGTAGTGTGATTTGAAGGATTGTTGAATGTCTATTGAGAGTTATGTGCGGGCGATGCCAAAGGTCGATTTGCATGTTTATCTTGAGGGTGCCTTTCGCCAAAACACGTTAGAAATTATTGTCGATTTGAATGAAATACATGATTCATTTGGCAATGTCGATCATTGGTTGACGATGTTTGACAACATAGATTACGAACACTTAGATGAACTTATTGCTAATGTGACGAAATGGATTCGGCATCCACAAGATTTGGCACGCATTGTCTATGACTTGGGCGTACTTTTAGCTAAAGACAATGTTCGTTATGCCGAAGTAAGTGTCAACCCGTCGCCCTATCTCGAAAGCGGTTTTACGCTTGAGACATTTTTCGCCGCCATTATGGATGGGCAGAATCGTGTTGAGCGGGGATGGCCCGTCAAATTAAATTGGATATTGACGATACCACGAGACGAACCGCGTCGTGCAGATGAAATTGCACGATATGCGACATCAACTTCAACGTATCGTCAAAATGTCGTTGCATTGAGTCTTGATAGTTATGAAAGCGCACAACCAATTGGGCAATTTGAACGCGCTTTACGCTTGGCTGAAAAACAAGAGCTTCCTATTGTGTCTCACACGGGGAAATCTCCAGATTTTGAAGCGATTACAGAAATTGCGACTACATTTAGGCTCGACCGATTGCTCGGCAGCTGGGAACTGCTAGGTTTATTGCACGGCAACAACAAACTTGTCGATGATTTGATTCCTGTTGTGATGAATATGACACAAGCGGTGCGGTTTGGTCAGGTAAATGACTATGGCGTATATCCGTTGAGGCGGTTGTATAACGATGATGTCAAATTTTCTTTAGGCACTGCTTACCTAAATCTCTTGGATACAACGCTAAGCGATGAATATTTACACGCAGTGCATGATTGTGGGGTGTCTATTGAGATGCTTGATGAAATCGCCTTAAATGCTATACGGTATAGTTTTTTACCTGCTGAAGAGAAATCGTTACTCATTGAGGAATTTACACACGAATATACGCGCCTGCGCATTGAACACATTGAAACCAGTGAAACCTCGTCATAAATATAGGTTGATTCTCAACCCCGAAAATGTTATTCGTCTGAGGGAGATTTGAAATCGATGAAGCGGTAACCTACACCGCGTTCGGTTAGAATATATTTGGGATTTGAAGGGTCTTCCTCGATTTTTTCTCGAAGATAGTTGACATACAAGCGTACATAGTGCGCTTCGTCACGGTACTCATATCCCCATACTTTTGCAAGCAATTGATCGTGTGGAACGGTCCAACCCGCATTTTCGATTAAATGATAGAGTAGCCGGTACTCTGTGGGGCGCAATTTGATGCGTTCATTATTAACGATGACTTCGCGGCGATTGAAATCAACACTGAGACGATCATCAATTTTCAAGATGGACTGGTCTGGCGTTTCAGCAGCTGCTTGAACACGCCGTAAGACGGCTTTTATACGCCCAACGAGTTCACGCGGACTAAACGGTTTTGTAATATAGTCATCTGCGCCCACTTCTAATCCATACACCTTGTCATTTTCTTCCCCTTTTGCGGTGAGCATAATGACTGGGATATTGGAGAACTCCCGCAACATTTTCAAAGTCTCGAAGCCGTCTAATTCAGGCATCATCACATCTAAGAGGACGAGATCTGGCAATTTTGTGCGCACTGCATCAAGCGCTTCGAGACCGTTGTGGGCTTCAAAAACTTGGTATCCCTCGATTTCAAGATTCATGCGAATGAATCCAATCATACGAGGTTCATCGTCAACCACCAAGATACGTTTATGATCTTTTGTGTGTTGCCGCGGTAAATTACTTAGCATGTTGTCAACTTATCACTCACGGAATGGCAACGGATAATCGGCCTGCGCATCAGGATCGGGCAAAACTTCGATAAAGTTGATGCGCCACCACGGGAGCATAATTGTCGTGACCCCATCTTCAAGCCAAGTGACATCTTTATCGTTACGCTCACGGGGGTTTGAGCCAATGATGACGGGGTCTGTCGGCGCCGGGATTTCTTCTACATCCAGTTTAATAGCCTCAGCATTTGCAATGTGGACTAGGAGGGTAATCATCTGCACTCCAAATTTTAGGCTTATTTGAAATAGATATGTGTGACTAACTTGCCAAAACGAATTTCATCACCATCGCGCAGTACGCGCGGTTGTTCAGGGATGAGACGTTGACCATTCAGGTGTGTTCCGTTGACGCTACCCATATCGACAATTGTGAGCGTGTCTTCACTTCGTTCTATTGCCGCATGAATGCGAGAAACGCCTTTTTCAAGCGCTCCAAAAGGCGTGAGGTCGAGGTCGGGTTGTTGTTTGCTGGTTGTATCCGCTCGACCGAGTACGGTTCGTACTGCTGGATGCAAAACGAGCGGTTCTGCTGCGTCACGAATATGTATGATAATCGCGGCTTCGGAACCAAATCGTGCAGTGCCCCAAGTCGCTTTTCCCGACATTTCTGTGGAATTGCCTTGCAATTTGACCGTTCGCGTCCGATCTTCAATGTTTTCTTCTAGTGCTCTTGCACAGGCTTCGCAAAAATATACTCCTTCACGGTTTTCCGTGCCGCAGTGGGGACAGATTTTCATGAGTTATGATCCTCATTTGATGAATCTAACAGAAGACGTGTTTGGAATTTCAATATCTTGCTGCCTTTTTCCGACAGATTTAAAGTGTGGGCGACTCGACGGGCTTCTTCCAATGCTTGAGTTGCCAAATCTTCTTCGCCCATTGCTAGTAACCGACTGGCAAGATTTTCTAAACGACGTGTGGCCTCTTGAATATTTCCGGTAGCAAGTGCTTCTTTGGCGCTCTCTTGCATTCGGTAAAGCGTTAACTTGCCGAGCGCATCAAGAATTGGCATCGGGGGTTCCTCGGGAGGCGGGTCTTTCTGAACCCCAAGTTGGATATCGCTGATTGCTTGAAAATTGTGATTGTGATTAGCTAAGATGTCACCCGACATTTGCAAACGTGCTATAGAATATGTTCCTTCTGGTATATTGGGCGGCAGTTGTAATTGAAATAATACCGACACTTTTCGGTCGTGCTGCAAATTACCTAGTGGAATATACCCATTCTCGATAGACAAGGGTTGGGGATGGGGCGACAACTTGAATGCCGATTCTAATTCAATATCAGGATCCGTCGCTATTGAAATACGCAGTCTGTCCGCAAAAGCATTGACAAGATTTCTAACGCTGTCATTGAGAAAGCGCACAACGGCATTGGCGGAGTTAATATAGGTGCATGTTCCACCTGTGATTGATGCCAGCTCATCGAGAAACTGGTCGTTCCATTCTTGTCCCAGCCCCATAGCGCTGATGCTGATACCTTCAGCCGCAACTTCACGTGCTAATTCGAGGGATGCCTCTTCATCACCATACGTGTTGCCATCTGTGAGAAGAATAATGTGATTAACTAATTTGGGGCCAGCATATTGGCGATTTTGCTCTACACCATTAGACAAGCCACTATAAATTGCTGTGGCCCCCGATGCTTGCATAATGCTAATTTTGGCTTTCAAGCTGGCTTTATCGTTGACGGGAGTGGCAGGGATAATGGTTTCTGCCCGATCATTAAATATAACGACAGAAATGATGTCATTTTCATCAAGTTGGTCAATAATTTGGTGGGCAGCGATCTTCACTTTGTCTAGTCTGGTACCACTCATTGAATTGCTATGATCGAGAACCAGCGTTAAATTTAAGCGTGTTTCTTTTTCCTCTTTGAGGTGGCGTGCTCGGCTATCGGGGCGAGCTTCGGCCAGCATGTATATGACTTGCGACTCGGGTAAGGTTTCGATAATCTTTCTACTAGGTGTGATCTGTAGCGTGAACTGATATTTATCATCCTCATTTTTTTTTGCCAACGTTTGATTGAGCTTTTCCCTCTGGCCCGAGTCAATAAGAATCTCATACGCCGCAGTGATTTCTTGAAATTGTGCAATTGCCCCTGGATTATTCGGATTCACATCAGGATGAAAGCGCCGAGCCGCGTTTCGATAAGCGGTTTTGATTTCTTCGGTTGAAGCGTTGGTTGCAACGCCAAGAATATTGTAAGGATTGTTATTTAAATCCATGATGTGTATTACACACTAACTCCCCGGAATTTCTAAGAGAATCGCGGTGATATTGTCTGTGCCTCCTCTAGTATTGGCAAGCGCGACTAATTTGTCACAAGCCTCTTGCGGATGGCTAGAATGATTCATGATTGTTTCATAAATTTCGTCGTCTTCTACCAAGTTCCATAAACCATCGCTACACAATAACATTTTCGAGTTTGCTGGCATACGACGAGTAACTGCATCAACTTCAAGGGCTTCGCTTTGTCCTAAAGCCCGATAGAGGACATTTTTTTGTGGATGATGCAAAGCCTCTTCTGGGGTAATTTGATCTAATTCGATCATTCTTTGCACCCATGAATGATCACGAGTAATTTGTTCGAGATCGTTTTGCGTGATTAGATAGACGCGGCTGTCTCCAACATGTGCAATATATGCTAAATTCCCAATGACAACCACTGCTGTAAGTGTTGTGCCCCCTTCAGGGATATGCGCAATGACCTCGTTATTTGCCATGTGAACCGCATCTATAAGTGCTTCAGTTATTGGGGGTTGGTCAGCATTGTTTTGGCCGGTGATCAATGGGAGATAAATATTCTTGATGACATTTGATGCAAATATGCGAGATGTTATTGCGGACGCTTTTTCGCCATCGTGATGCCCACCCATGCCATCGGCCACAATAAATAGTCCAAAATCAGGATGATTTTCGACAGTACGACTAGTTACGAAAAAGGAGTAGGCCGAGTCTTGATTGTTATTGCGCACCATGCCTGTATCAGTTGATTGCCCAAACCGGAGATGCACGTTAGTTGAAGAAACGATAGCCTCCATTGGGAGTGGTCGTGTTGCGCCTTCAATAGCATAATCCGATGTTTCTTGCGGGGTTAAGTTTGCCGTACTTACTTCGGTGTCGTTTGGGTTTTCTCGCGCAGCAGCGTGATGTTCCTGCTCAGTATCTTGTATTTGCTGTCCAATTGCAGGCTTTGTGTCAACATTTGCATCAGCATCGGCCAAATTATCTTCTGGGCTGTCCTTTGTGCTAGGCTGACCAAGCCATCGGCGGAATAAATCCATATCAATAATCTCCAAGCATCGTCGTAGTTTTGATTATGTAAATAGCAACCTTGCTATCCAACAAGTGGTAACGCATAAAATGTATTGTCTAACGAACCGAAAAGGATAACTCCATCAGCGATGCAAGGTGTTGAAGTGATTGCTGCATTTGTTTTGAATTTCCAGCGTTCTTTTCCTGTATTAAGGTCAAGACAGTATAGATATTGATCGGTTCCGCCAAAGTAGAGTGCATCTTCATAAATGGTCGGCGACGAAACAATAGGATGCTCTGTCGTGAACCGCCATTTCTCGCGCGATGTCTGGGTGTTGATAGCATACATGTTGCCATCAGTAGAGCCAAAAAATAACAACCCCTCATGAGCAATTGGTGATGAGATGATGGCACCATGTGTTCGAAAACGCCATGAATTATACCCACTGCCCACGTCAAGCGCATACATACTATGATCTGCAGAACCAACAAAACAGATGCCCTCGATTGTATCAACGAATGGGGCAGCGATGATGTTTCCGCGTGTGCGGAAAGTCCATTTGCGTTCGCCCGACAACGCCAATCCAACAACTTCGCCTTCATCCGAACCGACGATGACAAGTTCGTTAGTTACATAGGGGCGACAGCGAACAGGTGCTGATAACTCGTATTCCCAAATAAAGCGTCCACTAGCCGCAGCAAGGGCGTAGACGAATCCATCGTCGCTCCCGAAAAAGACATGATCGTGGGCGATCCTCCCCGTGCTTTTGACAGCTCCCTTTGTGGCGTAAGACCAGATGGGGTAGCCACCCTTTGTCCCGCCTTTTCGAGCATCAACAGCATAGAAAGATTTGTCATCAGAGCCGAATAACACCAATTTGTTCGCCGGGTCAACGATAGGGGAAGAAGCAATGCCACCTTCTGTTGCAAACTTCCAAACCATTTCTCCCGATTCGATGTTAATTGCCCAAATATTCGTGTCGTATGAACCAATATAAGCAATACCATTGTAGGCTGCCGGGCTGCACCGGATTTCATCTTCTGTTTTGAATGTCCACTTGGGTTCAATTGCGCTGGAGCCATCTGTTTCCCACGCTGCCGTGCCCGCCGCGTTGGTTGTTAGGTTCAAATTAGGCAAATCAATTGCTGGCTTGCGCAAGGCTTCGAGCGCCGCCTTCATTTCTGCACAAGAGCTAAAACGATTTTGTGCTTCAAATTCTAATGCGCGTTCTACAATATCAATGAGCGGTCGTGGTACTTGCGAATTGAATTGTTCTATTGGACGCTCGCCAAAGCTGAAGGGCGGCGCCATGCGCGGGTCTTGTCTGGTTAAAATGTGATGTAGGGTTGCACCAAGCCCATAAATATCACTCCGCGTCGTGACATCGCCTTTATATTGTTCTGGCGCTGAATAACCTTCCGTACCAATCATCGTGTGTTTGCCGCCATCAACGAATGTTTTGGCGATGCCGAAATCGACGAGTCGTACTCGTCCGTAACTGTCAATCATCACATTTGATGGTTTCATATCACGAAACACGATTGGGTTGGGTGTTTGGCTGTGAAGATAATCGAGTACGTCACACAATTCAATGGCCCAATCGATAATTTTATCAATTGGCAATTCTTTTGTTTTTGACAGCAGCAATTCAATATCGTTACCATTGATGAATTCCATAACAAGATAAGCCCGGTCATTCTGATGGAAGAAGTCGAAGATTTTAGGAATGGCCGGATGGCTGAGCGTGGCGAGAATATTCGCTTCACGTTCAAAAGTCTTCAGTGCGGCTTCCCTCAATGCAGGATTAGTCGCCGTGTTTTGCATTTCTTTGACTGCGACGAGTCGCTTTGCATCGGGGAAGTTAAGGTCACGCGCTTGGTAGACGGTTCCCATACCCCCACCCCCAAGCACGCCCAATATTTTGTAGCGTGTTTGCAAGATGGTGTTTGCCTGTAGGGTGCCCCCTTCGCGTCCATTACCCTGCATACCCGCAATTTGCTGTGTTTCAGACATTGATTAAATCCATGAAATTTAGAATCGACGAAATGAACAGGTGGATGATATAAAGTATTATATTTGACCTCTAATGATCCCGCAATTGAGCTTACGTTAATTTTTTTGATTTGTGGATAGGTAAAATGAATAATCAAACCTTATCAATCTATCTTCATATACCTTTTTGCACAACGAAATGCTCATATTGTGCGTTCAACACCTACACCAATATGGAACACCTGATTGAACAATTTGTTGCAGCAATGATAACAGAAATCAAGTTCGTTGGCACACAGGTCGATTGTTGTTTGCCTGTCGGTTCAATAT
>RFIA01000036.1 GCA_003695675.1 Chloroflexota bacterium | reverse complement strand
TTGTTACTCCTTTGGTTTTTAGAAACAGTTTAAATATTTTCGAGGTTCAACAATCCACCCGAGTAGTTACACTGTATCTGAATAACGCAGCATTAGCAATTGTAACGCGAAAATCAAAAACGGGCAAAAATCGAATAAACAATCAGGCCATCTTTTTGCGACGCTTATCGATGGATGTTACAGTAGGGGTGGAATTTACCTGCGGAAAGACAACAATGCACTACAAAACACTCGGCAATACCGGGTTGAAAATCTCGGCAGTCGGTCTTGGCTGTGGCAACTTTGGCGGTGTCGGCAGCGCACCGGCATTTTTCGGCAAAGGCGAGAGCGAAGCAGAGGCTTTCATGCTGATGGATGCTGCCTTCGAGATGGGCATCAACTTTTTCGATACGGCCAATGCGTATGGCGGTGGACGCAGCGAAACGTATATCGGCAAGTGGCTCAAGCAAAAAGGCACAGCAGTCCGGCAACAGTTATTGCTCAGTTCCAAAGTATTCAATCCGGTCGGCGACGGGCCGAATGATCGCGGATTGTCGCGGCGGCACATTCTGCAACAAATCGACGCAAGCCTGAGGCGATTGGGCACCGATTATCTCGATATGTACCTGATTCACGAACCCGACCCCGACACACCACTTGACGAAACATTGCGGGCACTTGATGACCTGATTCGTGTCGGCAAAGTCCGTTACATCGGCGCGTCGCAAATGCCGGCGTGGTTAATGACGAAGGCCTTATGGATAAGCGACAAATACAATCTACATCGCTTTGAGTGGGTGCAGAACGGATACAATCTCCTCGACCGCGATGATGAACGCGAGATGTTCGCATTGTGTGACGATCAAAAGCTCGGTTATACCCCATTCAGTCCGTTGAGTGGCGGCTTGTTGACCGGGAAATATCATTTTGAGCAAGATTATCCATCCGGTTCACGGATGACGCTGCGCCCCGAACCGTATCTCAAGCATTGGACACGGGAAACATTTGACGGGCTTGATCGCTTAAAAGCCGAAGCGCAGCGACGCAGCATCAGCATGGCGGGACTAGCACTCGCGTGGGTGATGAGTACGCCACAAGTAACAGCGCCGATTGTCGGCCCGCGCAGATTGGCACATTTCGACCCGGTACGCGAAGCGCTCTCGCATCCGCTGACACCGGAAGAACATCAATCAATTGCCAAATTATTTTCCTAATTTGAGGAGTATCATATCATGGAAGTCTTAATCATCAATCAGAACGAAGTGCGTGAATTATTGCCGATGGCTGAATGTATCGATGTCATGGCAGACGCGCTCAAAGCGACGGCACAAGGTGATGCGATTATCCCGCTGCGTCCGGTGATGTGGCTGCCGGAGAAGTTCGGCGCACTCGGTATGATGCCCGGTTATCTCGGCAACATCGATATGATGGGCGTCAAGGTGGTGACGGTGATGCCCGGCAATCATGGCACCCAATATGACTCGCATCAGGGCACGGTGATGTTGTTTGAAGCCAAACACGGCCAATTGCTCAGCATCATGGATGCCAGCGAAATCACGGCGATTCGTACTGCGGCGACGAGTGGCGTCGCGACTCGTTTGCTTGCCCGCGATGATGCGCGTGTGCTTGCGATTCTCGGTTCGGGTGTGCAGGCACGGTCTCATCTTGCGGCGATGCTCGCCGTGCGCGATATTGAACTTGTCCGTGTATGGAGTCGCAATGCGGAGCACGCGGCGCATTTCGCCGAAACACAAACGGCGAAACACAACGTCCCCATTGAAATTGCGGACACAGCACAAGCAGCCGTCGATGAGGCCGACATCATTTGCACGACGACCTCAGCGCGTGAGCCGATTCTCGACGGCGATTGGCTTGCACCCGGCACCCACATCAACGCCGTCGGCTCAAGTGTCAAATTCACGCGCGAGTTGGCGACCAACGCGGTTGTCCGTTCGCGGCTGTATGTTGACCGGCGTGAGTCGACGATCAACGAAGCGGGAGATTTTCTGATGCCAAAAGAAGAAGGCGCAATCGACGACAATCATATCGTCGGCGAAATCGGCGAGATTCTGCTCAGCAAGGTCAAAGGCCGCGAGACCGATGACGAGATTACGCTGTTCAAATCGCTCGGCATCGCGGTCGAAGATGTGGCCTCTGCCTATCACGTCTATCAAAAAGCGAAAGAACGCGGCGTGGGAACATCGGTCGAACTCGGCGGCGAGAAACATGACTGACCCGCAACCGATTGCGCTTGATGAAATCGTCGCAGCGCGTGACCGCATTCGCGATTATGCTATTCGGACGCCACTCATCCGCTTGAACATCGACGACACACCGGCGGAGATTTATCTCAAACTCGAAAATCTGCAACCGATTGGAGCCTTCAAAGTGCGCGGCGCAGCCAATGCGATTCTGTCCGCAAATCCTGAGGCGCTCACCAATGGCATTTTCACGGCAAGCGCGGGCAATATGGCGCAAGGAGTCGGTTATGTCGCCCGGCAATTAGGCCTTCCATTTCAAGTCGTCGTGCCCGACCACGCGCCGCAGGCGAAACTGTCTGCAATCGAACGACTCGGTGGCGCGGTCATCAAAGTGCCATTTGACGAATGGTGGCAGGTGCTTCTCACACGCCAATATGCCGGACTCAACGGCTTCTTCGTCCACCCCGTCAGCGACCCGGCAGTGATGGCGGGGAATGGCACGATTGGTCTCGAAATTTTGCAAGATCTGCCAGATGCCGATGTCGTGATTATTCCCTTCGGTGGCGGCGGGTTGAGCAGTGGCATCGCTTCGGCAATCCATGCTCTGAAACCCAACACAAAAATTTACGCATCCGAAGTGAACACATCGGCTGCCCTCAGCGCTGCGCTCAAAGCACAACAACCGACACGCATTGAATATGTGCCGAGTTTCGTCGATGGCATCGGCAGTGGCAGCGTCCTGCCTGAGATGTGGCCGCTTGTCCGCCAATTGTTGACCGACTCAATCGTCGTTTCATTGGAACAAGTTGCTGAAGCGATTCGCTTGCTGATTGTGCGCAATCGCGTGATTGCAGAGGGCGCAGGCGCATCATCAGTTGCGGCGGCATTGACCGGACAGGCGGGTGTTGGCAAAATTGTCTGTGTTGTTTCGGGCGGCAACATCGACGCGACAAAAATCGCGGCTATTCTACAAGGACAAGTGCCTTGATGACATATTCGGTCGGCGTAGTGGATTGGACATATCGTGGAACATAAAGTGGAGAATACAAGCGATAATCCGAGAACATTGTTGTTCAATTCCGAATTTGATTATCGCAGCCTCGTCCAAAGCATTTTGCAATCACAACACGCTGCTGAAGATTTCGCCTTATTGTTGCGTGCGAACAATGCAGACGATACGTTTTATTTAGCGCTCTCGTCAAACACAAAACACGATGCCAACCAAATTTCCGTCCGTGAAACGAGCGACTTGACCGAATGCCTCGAACAAAACACGCCGAAGATTCACGATATTGTGCTCCATGCCCCGGCATTAACTGCCATTGCCGGATTTGAAAATGCGCAATCTGCGTTGTATCTCCCAATTGACCTGCCCAGCAGGCAAGTGGGCGTTTTCATCTGTACGAGTGATACCCCCCATCATTTCACCAAAACAGATGGTGGGCAGCTCAGAACCACACAACTCTTGCTGACGCTCACGTTACAGAATGTTTTGCTCGGGCTACAAATCGAAAAAGAACGCGCTATCATTCTGAATATCGCAGAAGATACGCGCAAAAAACTCGCCCGTAATCTGCATGATGGGCCAATCCAAAATGTCTCGGCGATTGCGTTGCAAACCAATTACGTGATGCGTCTCCTTCAACGCAATCCACAAGTTGTCCCCGATGAACTGAGACAAATTGAAAATCTTGCGCGCAAAACCATCGTCGAAATTCGTCAATTGTTGTTCACGGTACGTCCTCTTGTGTTGGAAAATCAAGGATTGCGCGTGGCGTTATATCAACTCGCAGAGAAGATTCAGACAAACTATCACCAACCGATCAACATGCAAATCCAAGAACATATCGATAATTTGCTCACTGAACATGAACAGACTATGATCTTTTACATTGTCGAAGAAGCAATTAACAATGCGCGTAAACATGCACAGGCTGCACTCATCAGTGTTGAAATCGGGCAACGCAACAAATTTATCTATGCAGACATCGTCGACAATGGCGTGGGGTTCAACAAAGATGCGGTCTATGCGAACTATGACCAACGCGGCAGTCTTGGCATGGTCAACATGCGCGAACGTGCCGAACTCATCAACGCCACGCTGACGGTCGAAACCTCAGAAGGCAAAGGCACGCATATCAGCCTGCGCTTGCCGGTAGCCAGAGAATCAATAGAGGAAAGTTAAATCATAACCACCAACATACAAACATGAATCGAGCACAACAAAAAGAGATTGAACCGCCAAGACGCCAAGATTTTCTGCTCGCAGATACATTATCTGAGCGGTTACGTTTTGAGCAACATAGTGGTTGGTGTTATTCTACGTCACAAGCAAGCCCTGTGGCACAGAGAACCATTTGCCGCCTTTCGTGATAGCGTCTTGAAATTCACGCTGTGGCACACGAAATCCTTTGCCTTCAGCCATGCGCGAACCCGACCATAACGGGTCGTTCAAGATAATTTCTTGATCGTTATAACCAACTGCCAACACAAAATGTCCGCCGTCAAAATCGCTTTGTCGCTTCGTCAAATACTTGTAATTAATCAAGCATAACACCGGACGACCAGCATCAATCTCGCGTTTGATGGTTTCGATGCTCATCGAATTCGCGGCGCGGTCGGTATAATTGAGGGTCAGATTGTATTTTTGTGCGACGGCGCGTAATTGCCGCGTATTCGATGTGCTGCGACCAATACCAGCAGCGCGGGTGACATCATCAATCGTTAAATCAGCCGGGTCTTCTTGGCCTTTGCGCAACCTGTCCCATCCGATTAACATGCGCACACAAGCCGGGCCACAATCATTCGGCGAATACACGGCGGTTGAGGCTTCCTGTGAGTAATACGGCACATCAAGAAAGACTTCGCCGGGAGGCACTGTCGGGGTTGTCGCGGCGGCATCTGTCGGCGTTGTTGTGGTCGTAGCAGTCGGTGTGGCTTGCGCTTGGGTTGTGACGGGCGTGGCTTGAGATGGTGGTTGCATGGCTTGAGGTTCTTGGAATGTCCAATTGGCAATCGCCCACCACAAAGTTTGATCCCTCCAAATATCTTGCCACGACCAGAAGTTGACATGCTCAATGCCAAGCGATGCACATACATACAAAAACTCATTGATTTGGTCGGGGCGGGCTGTCCAATAAAATGAGTGACCATCACGCACTTTTTGTTTACCGTATGCCATTGCAACGGGGATGATGACATGTTGTGGATAGGTGGTGCGATAGGCCTGATAATAATATTGCAAGCGCGTGGTCAGGCTACCTTCGGTCGTACTGAGTGAAAAATAGGGCATGATGACGCGGCACGCTGTCAGAAATTCGACGAGTGGAAATGTCGTCTCTTCAACTGGATTGCTAATCGCGAGGATCGTGTTTTCTAAGAGGCCATACTCGCTCAAGGCATTCGTCAATGTTTGCATATACAATCGCGCGGCCTGAGTCGTCCATTTGTGGCCTGCCTCTTGCTCAGCGCGGATGACAGCCCGCGATAAACCGAGATCATTGATCCGCGCGGCGAAATTTTCGGCTTGCGAAATCGGATCAATCTCCGCGCCATACGTCCGCGCCCAACCCCATATATCAACCCCCATCGTATCCGCCCCCGCAATCACCTCGTTGATGATCTCTTCGGCGTGCTTATGGGTTTCACCTTGCACCGGATAGGATCGGTCACCATCGGCAACTTGCAATAAAATTTGCTTGACACCGGCCTCTTGAATCAATCCGGCCAATGATTGCACATTCGGGGCACACTTCTCGATTTGTCGTGTGAAGTAACCTTTGTTGATATTCGTCGCCATAATAATTATTCTCGCTTTTCATCGTGGATTGAAATGGTGATTGTGGTGCGCGTAATGCCATTCATTTCAAAACGAGCGGCGATTTCCGCTAATGTTTTTTTCTCGGTTGGATGCACAAAATCCGGTGCGATTTCCGCTAACGGTATGGCAACATGCGCAAAACGAAGTATGTCAGCATCCGGCACATGCCACGGCTTTTGACCATAGGCAAAAATTTGACACCCCCACAACGCAATATCGAGATCAATTGTGCGCGGGGCATTCTTATTGTTCGGGTCGCGAACACGTTTCAACTGCCGTTCAATCTCGCTGAGCACATCGGTCTTCAATTCATTCGCGGAAAGCGTTGTGTGCAACTTGACGGCCATATTCAAAAAATCCGGCTGATGATGAAAACCCTGTGGCGCAGTGCGATAAACCGACGAGATCGCCAACACCTCGCACTGTGTACGCAACAAATCAACCGCTTTTTGCAAATTTACTTTCGGTTCAATATTTGATCCCAAAGTGAGAAAAACATCAGGCAAAGTCATCGGGGGTTCTTTCGATCACGACACCAACCGAATCGGAAAAGCGCAAGGCACCCGGTTTATGCACGCGCACTTGTACCCACTCGGCAGCATAATCGACCGTGCAGATACGGGCGATGGCTGTCGCAAGCGCTTCGACGAGCAAATACTCCGATTCTTCGACATGTTTGATAATCGCTTTCGTCACCGTGCGATAGTTGAACGCATCGTCGGGGTTGTCCGTCTCACCTGCTTTGTGCATATCTGTTCGGATACGCAAGCTAATCACCACATCCTGCCGGTCTTTGCGTTCATGTTCGCTGAAGCCAATGACACAGCGCAACCTCAAATGATCGATCTCAATAATGTCCATCAAATAATCCAATTTATCCTAGTGAATGTTAGAATCGTATCGATATTGTGGTTGTTCGGCAAGTAACCGCGTAAGCAATCTTCTATAAATTTCATCAGAAATGGTGTTGGTCACTCGCTTTTTCGAGATTCCTGTGTTATACATAACCTGTACACAACATGTACAAAATGTTGAGTAAAATGAAAGTGGCGCAAAATGGCGAAGGCAAAATCAAAAAAAGACAAATCAAAAGCGGCAAAGAATGGACACAACGAGGCCGTCAATAACTTCGATACGCACGAAATGCACTCGATCCTCGAATCAGAGGATTTCTTGCGCACATTCGAGTTAGACCTACCGCCGGTAGAATACGATCAAATTACCGATGCTGTCGTAGAAATTTTAGCGGCAGTTGGCGAAGACCCTGAACGCGAAGGTTTGCAACGCACACCCGACCGAGTCGCGCGGATGTACAATGAGCTGCTCGCCGGGTATCGCACCGACCCCAAAAAGCTCATCAATGATGCTGTGTTTCAAGTCGATTACGACGATATGGTGATTGTACGCGACATTGAATTTTACTCGTTGTGCGAACATCACATGCTGCCGTTTATCGGGCACGCGCATGTCGCCTATGTGCCGAATGGCAAAGTTGTCGGATTGTCGAAAATCCCGCGGATTGTGGACGTGTTCGCTCGTCGCTTACAAGTGCAAGAACGCATGACTCGTCAAATTGCAGACTTTTTGCACGAAGTGCTCAATCCTGGCGGGGTCGCGGTCGTCGTCGAAGGGGTACACATGTGTTCGATGATGCGCGGTGTTCGCAAAAACGATGCGAGCATGACGACAAGTGCAATGCTCGGTTGCTTCCGCGAGAATAACAAAACCCGCAACGAATTCTTGGAACATCTCAACCGCAGGCGGACAAACTCCTCGCTGTAATTTCCTGCAAAATCAATGAATAGCAGAGACATTTAAGGACGCAAAGCATAATCGCTTTGCGTCTTTGTGTTAAAATCTTCATTGCTTGTCTCGCTAAATCATGCTATAGTGACGTATAGTTTGAGTGAGAACGCCAAATCTCATTCCTACTTGTAGACATTTTGTCTCATCACGAGCGGTGGAGGGAACGGCCCGACGAAACCGCGGCAACCCCCAAAGCGTTGGGAAGGTGCCAATTCCGTCAGAGATTTTCTCTGGGAGATGAGTGCGACTTATGGACAAAATTCCTGCGCCTCTTCTAAATCCCAGAGAGGCGTTTTTGTATTAACGAGAGGAAATCATCATGGTACAGCCACAGCAACAACTTGCCAATACAACCTTTATGACATCGCCGAGTTACTTCTTCACGTCGGAGTCGGTTTCGGAAGGGCATCCCGACAAAATGTGCGATCAAATTTCGGACGCCGTGCTCGACGCCATTTTGGAACAAGACCCCAATGCACGGGTCGCCTGCGAAGTCGCGACAACAACCGGTTTGATCGTCGTCATGGGCGAAATTAGCACAACGGCTTATGTCGATATTGAGAAGATCGTGCGCGAAACCGTGCGCGACATTGGGTATACACACAGCGCGTATGGCTTCGATGCCGACACGTGTGGCGTGATTGTGTCGATCAAAGAGCAATCATCGGATATTGCGCAAGGGGTTGATAAAGCACTTGAAGCGCGTGAAGGTAACATGTCGGACGCCGAGATTGAGGCTATCGGCGCGGGAGATCAAGGCATGATGATCGGCTTTGCTTGCGACGAAACACCCGAACTCATGCCCCTGACGATTGCGTTGGCGCATCGATTCACACGGCAACTGTCGGCAGCACGCAAAGCGGGCACACTCAGTTGGCTACGACCAGACGCCAAAAGCCAAGTCACCATTGAGTATGCCTATGGCAAACCACAACACGTAGACACAATTGTCATCTCGACACAACATGACGAAGATATTTCGCAGGAAGACATTCGGCAACAGATCATTGATTCTATCATTCGCCCAAACACCCCGCGTGAATTATTCGATGACAACACACGCATCTTCGTCAACCCAACCGGACGTTTCGTCACCGGCGGGCCGTTGGGCGATGCCGGTTTGACCGGGCGCAAGATCATCGTTGATACGTATGGCGGTGTGGCCCGGCATGGCGGTGGCGCTTTTTCTGGTAAAGATGCGACTAAGGTAGACCGCAGTGCGGCATACATGGCGCGTTATGTCGCCAAAAATGTCGTCGCCGCCGGTTTAGCGTCCCGCTTTGAGTTACAAGTTTCGTATGCGATTGGGGTCGCGCAACCGACTTCGCTTGCTGTTGAAACATTCGGCACCGGCATCATCCCTGATGCCGACATCGAAGCCTTAATTCGCAAACATTTCGACCTGCGCCCCGCAGCCATTATCCGCGACCTCGACCTGCGCCGTCCAATTTATAAGCAAGTCGCCGCCTATGGGCACTTCGGTCGTAATGATATTGATATTCCATGGGAGCATACAGACCGTGCGGATGCCCTACGCAGCGACGCCGGATTGTAGGATTTTTTAGCTGTTACAAGCATTGAACCGCAAAGACGCAAAAGGCACAAAATAATCTGTGCGTTGTGTGTTTCTGCGGTTTGATTTCTTTTCTACGATTTGTTCAGGCAAACTGAGCAGTTACATTTTCCTTATAGCCTAATTCCCCCACTATCTTGTATCCTATAAAGCGTACTGGTTAGAGTACGATTTGTGACATTCAGACCAATGCTATATAGTTAAAGTAGAACATCATTCACCAATTAAAAGGCCACCTGCGGGGGACTGCTATGCGTGCTATCAAACGAATTTGGAACGCAATCCGAAATTTCATGATTATCTTCTCGTTTATCGTGAATATTATCTTGCTTGTCGTCTTGATCGTTCTCGGTGTGCTTATTTTCGAGATCAAGAGTCAAGTCGCGCAACCGCTCATCGGGGGTTTGCATAGCAGTTTTGTCGGGTTGGACAATGCAACAATTGATTGGACGATTCCGGTGCGCGATGAATTGCCGATCAGTCTGCAAGTGCCCATCAACCAAAACACGATGATTCTACAACCGGAGCGCACCCTTAATGGTGCGCCGCTCAATCAGGGCGAAACAGTCGTCACACTCACCCGTGATGTGCCGCTTGTGTTGCAAGGCGCTTTCATTCAAACCGGTGATTTGACTTTGCGCAACGCCACCGTCAATCTGAGCTTGCCACAAGGGACACAATTGCCCGTCAGCCTCGACATGATGGTCGCATTGAATACGGAAGTGCCGGTTGAGCTTGATGTCCGCGCTGTGATCCCCCTACAAGAAACACAACTGCACGACCCGGTGGAAAATCTACAATTGTTGTTCGAGCCACTCACACGCGCTTTGTACAATCTGCCGGATGGCTTTGATGAAGTACCGTCGTTTGTCGGCGATGTCGTTGGCGGCAATGGCCCCGATTTGATGTCGGCGGATAATGAATATACGCAAAACCCATGGCCGGGTTATTCACGAACGGCGGGTGTCGGCTATGAACACTTCGACGAAACCGGGCCATTTGGGTCATTTGGCACCGGCATCGTGACGGTCGGCGGTATCCCTGTGCTTGATGAACTCATCCGTCCCGAACTGTATGAAAATAACGATACACCACAAGACCGCAATGAGCGAGCCACGCAAGAAATGAACAGTCTTGGGGTTGAAGCACAGTTTTTCACCGGCGGACTCGGCGCACGAGTGAGTTTCGCCCCCGCCCCACTCACACAAGCCGTCGCCTCTCAACTTGTACCGGCAGACCAAAGCGCCGCAACAGGCGGGCCAGAGTCGAATTCACCATCATCGACCGGAAACACAACAACCGCACCTATTGAAGATTTTGGCATCCTCCCGACGCCGAAGAATCCTGACGATGAATAAATTCAATCTTTCGAGAAACACATTTATCTTTCAAATTGATGCTGCTCAATGCTCATTTGCAGCATTATTTTAATTTTCAAGTCACTACTCAGCATACAAGCATGAATCGAACAGGATAAAAGATATTGAACCGCAAAGGCACAAAGAAAAACATTGAAGCCGCTCTGCGTGCTCTGTATCTCCGCACCTCTGCGTTGAATCATTGTCTTTTCTTCTTGCAAGCAGGCTGCTTGAGTAGTTACAGTTTCAACGAAAGTTATGGCGCATGATGCAAGATATACAATCCCCACCCGAAATATGCGATTATGAAGGCGCGACTTATCGAACCGATTTTTGGGAAGGCAAAGGGCGCGACTATGAAGACCGCGTTGAGCGCCTCGCATTGCGGCGGTTGCTGCCACAACGCGGCGAACGCCTGCTAGAAATCGGCGCCGGGTTCGGTCGCCTCACGCAGGAATATAACGCCTACAATCAAGTCGTGCTGCTCGACTATTCGCTGTCACAATTGCAATATGCACAGGCGCATTTGGGCACGTCGGGGCGCTATGTCTATGTCGCCGCCAATGCCTACAAATTGCCATTTCAGCAAGGCGTGTTCGACGGCGCAACGCTCATCCGCGTCATTCACCACTTTGTCGATGCACCAGCCGTCCTCGCACAAATACGACATGCCTTGACACCCGATGCGACATTCATTCTCGAATTCGCCAACAAACGCAACCTCAAAGCGGTGATTCGTTATGCGCTCAAGCAGCAAACTTGGAATCCGCATGCACTCGAACCGGTTGAATTCGCCGCGCTCAATTTTGATTTTCATCCACAATATATCGAACACGCCCTGTTCGATGCGGGCTTCGCGACCGGCGAGCGAATCCCGGTGTCGTTTTTTCGCGTCGCCGTTCTCAAGCGTCTCGTTCCAACCGGTCTACTCGTCGGCATGGACAACATATTGCAACGTTCGGGGCTGCTGTATGCGCCGAGCATCTTCGTGCGCAGTCGGGCGACCGGCGATACGCCGAATCATCTCGATACCGATGACATCTTCGCTTGTCCTGAGTGTGGCAAACCCTTGACCCGCCGACGAGAAGCATTGTATTGCGAACACGACGACCTACATTGGGCGATACGTGACGGCATCTACGATTTCAAAGCGCCGCTTGAACAATCATAAATCTTCGAGATGCTGCGCCACCCATTGATTGTATGCCTGTTGCAACGACTCGGTAATGGGCCCGCGCTTGCCAGCCCCGATTGTGACGTCATCAATCTGCACAATAGGAATAATCCCGCGACTGCTGCTCGTCATCAAGGCTTCGCTGATGTGTGCGAGATCATTCAGATTGACCGGCTGCCATTTGACCGGCAGCACACTTGGCGCAATCTCCACCACAATACGACGCGCAATGCCCTGCAACACCCCCTCTTTAGCCGTCCGCAGCTCGCCCGCGAGCACAGCGTAAAAATTGCTGCTCATCCCTTCGAGGATATTGCCTGCGTCATCAATCAGCAAACCTTCATACACATCGGCAGGCAGTGTGATTTGTTTGCGATTGTGCATCCAATCTGTCGTTTTCACGACAGGATTCACGCGATGATTGTCGGCGACAGTCGCACATTTGACGCCATGTTCGATAAGTTCAGCAGAGGGCGGATGATATGGCTCAAGCGACAGCAACAGCGATTCAGGATTGTCGCGTTCGACCGTAATTCTAAATCGCACACTGCCAAAATCCGCCTGCTCAATCATCGCGCGGAGATTTTTTCGCAAGTATTCACGATTGAGATTGAGGGGTATCCCGGCATATTTTGCCGAATTTTCGAGGCGGTCAAGATGTGCGTCGAACATCAATACCTGATACGTATTGAAGGTGTTGGCGACAGTATAGACACCATCGGCTGATTCATATTGGGCAGCTTCGGCGAGTGAGGCCGCGCTATAATCGACAGGCTGCAATCCATCAGGTGTGAGCCGGCGAATAAAACAAGGGGACACGATAACTCCTAAACATATTTGAAATCAAAGGATGATCGATATTGCTTCTCATCAATCACAGATTACAATCGAATGAGTGCTAATCAATCATGCCACACGATGGAGATATGTCATGGCCGAAAATCATGATGTCTATCCGGTCACAGTTGCGGGCGTGCAACGTGACTTGCGCTTATTTGAGATTAAACCGGGTGTGCGCATCGCCATTTTGAATATCCTCGGCGATGTGGAACTCGTGCAAGCCGTGAGCAAAGAACTCGCGAAAAAACTCAAAGATTATCATGCCGAAGTCCTCGTGACCGCCGAAGCCAAAAGCATCCCACTGATACATGCCTTGGCTGTCGATATGGGACTGCCGTATGTTGTCCTTCGCAAATCATACAAACCGTATATGGGCGAAGCGCTACAATCCGAAACCTTGAGCATCACAACCGGCAAACCACAGACCTTATACCTCGACGAAAAAGACCGTAAACTCGTCACCAATAAACCGATTATTCTCGTCGATGATGTCATCTCAACCGGCAGCACATTGCAAGGAATGCGCTTGATAATGAATAAAGCCGGGGCAAAAATTGTCGCCGAAGCCGCAATCTTCACCGAAGGCGACCGCGCAACATGGTCGAATGTCATTGCGTTGGGGCATTTGCCGGTCTTCGTTGATTGATGGCTTCGCCTGACAAACAAATGTTAGGGCATTACAAGCAAGGCTCGATGAAGATTGAGAATCTAACCCGTCTTCTCGACCACCAGCAAATGCGACAACCCTAGTACATTGAGCGGAGTCTTCTCGGCGATGTAGAGCATATCGCGTAATACGCGACCGGGTGTGCCAACACGAGCGATGACATTGTCATAGCCGCCATAAATCCGTTGATGGATGACGAATGTGACCGGCAACCCCTCGAATAGTCGCTTGAGTCCACGCCCGGTATAAACCCGCACATGCGGTGCGAGTCGATTGCGCAGCGAGTCCGGCAGATAATTGATGAGGGGCGTATTGCCAAAGTGATATTGCCCGCGCCAATAATGCCCGTGAGTCTCGAAAGGATACCAACGGTTGGGCACGAAGATGATGATACGACCGCTCGGTTTCAAAACACGCACCATTTCGCGCACGGCCATGCGGTCATCGACGACATGTTCAAGCACTTCGTGCGAAAGAATCGTGTCGAAATAATCATCGCGATACGGCAAATACTCCGACGCAGCGACGAGTGTGTGCGGCACATTTTGTCGCGCGGTTGCTACACGGTCGAATTCAATATCGAGTGCCTCAACCCGTGCGTTGAAGCGGTCATGAATTTGATAAGCATACATCCCAAGACCGCAACCGTTGATGAGCACCACAGCATCATCAAGTTTTGTCCATTGGGCAATCATTCGCAAGCGGCGTTCTTGCCCGGCACGCCACACGAAACTTGGTGCGCCTCGCAACGCCGCTTTTGATAAATCGAGTGTTGACCGACTCATAAATTGCAATACTCGTCGGTGAATGCGCCGCGCGGTTGGTCGTTCTCATCGACGAGACCGTAACCGTTGTCCATACCTTGCCCCCACGCAAACCACATCGCGGCGGCAACCTTCCCGGCATGAACCGTCTTCAAACGGGTGATGAATTCGGTCGCATATTTGGCAATCGCATCCGGCGGTTCAGTCGGCGCGTCCAAAACACCCCACTCGGTTATCCACACCGGCTTGCCCGGCATGACGGCGGCATACGCATTGACCGACTCATCGATGTTGCCGAAGTGTCGATATTTCGGGTCGGACTTCAAATCGCCGCGTCCGTAGGGATGAAAGGCGACACCATCTGGGCGGATACCGTGCGGCATCGCCGAAATTGCTTTGTTGGCATAAGCCGCGCCCGTCCCCGGCCCGCTTGCATGGCCGCCGGTGATGATCTTAACGTCGCGGTCAACCGCGCGAATGGCGGGGATCGTCTTGCTGAGCATATAACTATATTCATCTGCCGGTAGTGGCACAGAGGCACGCGCACCGCTATGCGCATCTTGCTCATTCCAAATTTGATAGGCGTGGACGAGTCCTTGCCCAACATACTGCATCGCAATCCGCCCCATGACATCGGCAAATTTATCGCTCAGGTCACGCCATTTGGCACTGTCCATTTGTTCCCAATTGTAGCCTTGTCCCTCGCCGAAAGTTTGATGGGTGCAAACAAGCATCACTTTGACTCCGGCTTTGGCATATTTGTCGAGAATCGGGGCGTATTTGTCGAACGCTGCGCCAATATCGGTTGAGCCGGTGCCATGCGAGACATCATAACCGAAACGCACCCATCCGATTTTGCCAAGTCGCGACGGGTCGGGTGTGCCGAGTGGATGGCGCACATCGAGATTAACGCCGACGATATTCGTCTCGGATGTAGGCATAGGCGCAGGCGTTGCAGCTGTCGCCGTCTGTGGTGTGTCCGCCAATTCAAAGAACCAAGCGGCAGTATAACCTTCTTGTCCCGATGCAGTGCGAACTTGTATCCATTCGTCCTGCATCCCAACTTTTGGCAAACCATTTGCAGGGGCTTCGATCACTTCGACGACATCGCCACGCTTTATCGACCCAACCGGACGACCGGAGACCGGCTCTTCACGCAGACGAATGCTGTCTTCTGTTGCGCGGATGTACAATCTCTCGACTTCGGGTTGGGCAACAACCGTCGATTCAGCTTGCGACGTTTGTGGGGTCTCGGCAAGCGGTGGCATATCCGGCGCAACAGCCGCGCCCGGCATCGTCGGCGTCGTCGAGATTTGCCCGCCGGTAATTGGTGTATCCGTCGGCGGGGCAGTTGGGATTCGCCCGCTTGTGACCGGCGGACTCGCTAACGACGATGGCGCGGCAGATGCTTGTGCCGACAAGGTGGGCGATGATGAATCTTGCGGCGACGTATCCGGCACAGCAGAAGGCGTTGTTTCTTGTGATGGTGACACAGCAGGGTCGGCAGGCGCATCTTGTGAAGCCGCGCTTGTGTCATCCGGCGGCGTATCATCATTGAGGCGTACCAACCATCCGGCGACATAGCCTTCCTGTCCGGAAGCCGTGCGCACCTTAATCCACTCGCCGCGCTGTCCAATTTTGTCGGCAGCTGTGCTCGATGCTTCAGTAACTTGCATAACCTCGCCCGCTTTGATTCCGCCAATTGTCTGACCATTGACGGGGGCAGCCCGTAGACGCAAACTCTCCACCGTCGGCACGAGATACAACATTTGCCGCACCTCGCCGGTGATAGTCGTGGGTTGCGGGTTGGCAGTCGCCGCGGTCGTCGCTTGCTCAGGTGCTTCGATAATGACCAGCAACCACGCCGCCGCGAAACCTTCTTGCCCGGTCGTGGTACGCACGCGCACCCACTGCCCTTTGACGCCAATTTTAGCAGCCGCTTCGTCAATGGGTTCGGCGGCGACAACGGTTTCGTTCAAGCGAATACCACCGATTGGGTCACCATCAACCGGCGCAGCCCGCAACCGCACATTGCTATCTTTCGGCGTCAAAATCAACACCGGTTCGCTGCCCGTCGCCACGGCCTCACCAACAGGCGCTTCAGGTACGGGTTCGGATGATGCAACGGGGTCGGGTTGTGGCGCTTCCGTTTCCATTGTGGGCGGCGGTTCAGCAACAGCAGTCGATGGTTCGGCAATTTCAAATAACCACGCTGCGGCAAAGCCCTCTTCGCCGGATGCTTTGTGTACCTGAATCCATTGGTCACGAACGCCAATTTTGCCAGCAGCATCGCCTTCGACGTCGACAACAGCGACGACCTCACCCGCAGCTACTGTGCCAACAATTCGCGCCGTCATCGTCGGACGCGCCCGTATATTGACTTCATCCGTCGTCGGCACAACGCGCAATCCTTCGGGCAAGGTGGCAGCCGGCATTGCAGGTTCGGGAATCATTTCGGGAGGAGGTGACGGTTCGGGTTCTGGTAATGGTTCATCGATGGGCGGAGCGACCACATCCGGCATAAATTGCGGTTGGGTTTCCGCAATGGGTATTTCTGGTTCGGGCGGCGCATCATCTTCACGCCGCATATCAGAGACAATCGGCGACGGAATTTGCGATTCTTCAACCGCCGGCGTTGTGTCGGGTTCTGGTACGAGAGGTGCGACGACATCAGTCGATGGTTGTTCGACCGGCGCTTGTGCTGCCGGTTTATCTTCCGGCACATCGACATCAACCGGCGCTCCTGAAATTTGGAGCAGCCATGCCGCAGCATATCCCTGTTGACCGGACGTTGTCTGTACCCTGACCCATTGACCACGCACGCCGATTTTCGCCGACGCTTCATCAAATGAGTCAACCACCGTGACAACTTCGCCACGCCGAATACCACCAATCGTCTCACCTTCAGACGGGGCAGCACGCAAACGCACATTGCTGCCCTTCGGTGTCAGGTAGAGTGTCTGCACCACATCGCCCGCATCTTGATGCGTTGCAGAATCAGCGCTGGCATCTGTGCCGGACTCGTCCACAATTTCCAGCAGCCACGCCGCAGCATATCCCTCAAGCCCGGCAGCTGTCCGCACACGTACCCATTGGCCACGCACACCGATTTTCGCCGACGCTTCACTGGTGGCCTCTGCGACTTCAACATGTTCACCACGTCGAATACCGCCAATTGTGTCGCCACTCACAGGCGCAGCACGCAAACGGATATTGCTGCCTTTCGGTCGCAGCATTAATGTCGGTGCAGCTTCCGCTGGTGTTTGTTCAAGCGCAGCTTCAATCGCTTCGTCGGGCGACACAATCATATCCGATTCTGTCGTGACAGATTCCGGTTGCGCGTCTTCGGTTGACTGTGTTGGAGCAGTCGTTTCGGGCGCAGAGACACCAACGACATCGGGCATGTCGGGCGCTTCAACGACTTCGATTAACCACGCAGCCGCAAAACCTTCTTGCCCCGCCGAAGTGCGGACATGAATCCATTGGCCGCGTATACCGACTTTCGCCTGCGCCTCGTTGTATGGTTCAAGCGATTCGACAACCTCATTGCGTCGGATACCACCAATCGTCTCTCCTTTTGTAGGCGTCGCCCGCAGCCGAATATTGTTGCGTTTCGGCGAGAGATACAGCACACGGTCTGCCACCACATCGTCAGGCGTAGACACAAGTGCTTCTTCAACAACTGATGGCACGGGTTGTTCATCAACATATTCGGTCGAAGCGGTTGTCGTCTCAACAGCCGGCGCATCTTCCACCACATCAACTGGTGTATCGGCAACATCGGCTTGGGGTTCAACCAACGTTTCAGGTTGTGGCTCAGGTTCGGACACAATGGGTGTATCGGGCATCTGTGTATCTGCTGGTTCGGAGGACGGCGTCTCAGTATCTAGCATAGTGTCGGGTTGTGCCTCGCGGAACAACCACGCCGCTGTATAACATTCTTCCCCCGACACGGTACGCACCCGTACCCATTGACCGCGCACCCCTATCTTGCCAATGGCGTCCTCAAAAGGTTCGACAACTTCAAGAAGTTCATCCCGCTTCACTGTGCCCATGATTCGCGCACTCGTGCTTGGTTCTGACCGCAAATTGACACGATTCCCCGTCGGCGTGATGTACAATACACGTTCTGGCGCCGGTGCTTGCGACGGAACTTCAGTGACTTCAGTGATGGGTTGTGCTTCGACCGCTTCTATGGGGTCGGATTGTGTTGGTTGAGGCGTATCAACAACTGATGGTACGGGGTGTTCATCAACATGCTCAGTCGAAGTGGCTGTCGTGTCGATAGCCGGCGCATCTTCCACCACATCAACTGGAATTGGGGATACAGGAGTCTCCATCTGTGGTTGTGTGGGTTGTGGTGTAGCAGTCGTACTTGGAGCTGTAGGCTGTGCCTGCGACAAGATGACAGGCTGCCGTACTTGCACATCACGCCCTTTGACCTTGATGTTACCGTCGGCATCGCCTTGCAAGTCCCAATCACCCGCTTCGATAAGATTAACCCAAAAATCAGCACGCGGCTTCAAGCCGGGCAGGTTATCGCGTTCTGCTTGTGCATATAATCCGCGTTTACGAATCGCAGCCACTTCGGCAATCAATTGTTGTTCGGTAATGCCGTTGTCACCTACTCTGCTCTTCTCAGGCACACCGAGATTTTCTTCCGCCATTGTGAGCAAACTATGATAGATGCCATATTGAATGCCGATATCAAACAGCATCGCCTTGCCCAACGGTGTGACAATACCGCGTGGTTCGACACTCAATTTCTGTACACGATCCCAATAGCCGGTTGTCGCAACTTCAATTTGAGCGGCCTTCATTGCATCTTCTTGAGCCGCTTCCTTGAGCAATGCCTTGAATTGTTCGTCCTCGCGCAAGCTCTCATCGCGGTCAATAATGCGTTGGCGATAAGCACGCAAAGCCTGCGCTGTCGGGCTTGTCGAGTTTTTGAGGTATTTCGCAACGACACTGCCGAGACTACCTGCCGCGAGTGTGAATTGGAACAATCCATAACTGATGATACCGCGATCATAATTTTGATAAGCGGCATAACTACCGCCTTCAAAAAGTGATGTGATCTCGAACGCGACTGTTTTGACACGTAAGTCGGACGTGTCTACAACGGGTTGCGATACGGCTTCAGTCGCAGGGGCAGATGGTTGCGTTGGTTGTACAACAGCTGCCATCGGCACGGCGGGTTGCGCGGCAGTAACAGGCCGTTGTTCCGGTTGTCCGGGTGGCCTGCCGAGACCGCGCCATTCTAATAACGCTTGCGTCCCGTCAACCCGTTGTTGCGGAATCCATGTTTCATCCGGCCCTTTAACCCGATACCACAGCCACCCATCACGTTCGACAGGCATCCCATCGACGGGGACGGATTGATTCGGCGCAACCTGACCAACCACACGGGCATCAAGCGCCGGTTGCTCATAGAGCGCAACCATTTCGATAGTGAAGAACATCAAACTACTCCTGACCTTCGGCATTCTCCATCCCTATTATAACGATAAATCGCGAGATAACTGCCCCGTTACAGAAAAATCCGAATTCTACTTGGGGAGAACGCGCAACTTGTTATATACTTTAAGCACAAAGGCACAAAGTATCTCATCATCACACACAATCTATTTTGTATACACCAATGCGAATACCATTGAGGAGCATTGTTTTATGGCAAGTGTATCCAACCCTCTCAATAGATTTTCATGGTGGCGCGGCTTCCGCAATCTTTTCTTTTTCAAGAGCCGCCCGAAGTGGAGCGTTCCTATTGATTGGGAAAAGCCAGAAAATATCGAAGATTATGAACGCGAGTTGTATTACGAGGGCTTCATTACCGAACGCTACTGGAACGAAGACAATCTTGCCGATTATCCGATTGTCAAACAAGACCTCGCCGACCTTGAAGAACATCTGATGCCAATTTTCTGGGAATATAATCAAAAGGCGCGTTATTATCAAAATGGCTTCTATAAGTTCCAGTGGATATTTATGTTCGGCGCCTTTATCACCACCATCTTCGCCGTGTTGACAAATTTCGCCATTGGTCTGGACGCAGATACACAATTGCTCGGCTTTATTGATAAAAACGACGCGGTACGCGCGTTTGGAATCGGCACGGCTGTCGTCAGCGCAATCACGAGTTATTATACACTGCTCAGCAATCATGGCGAGCCGCGCAAACGATGGGCCAATTATCGACGGCTGGCCGAAGAATTACGCATGAATTATTTCCGATTTCTCGCCCGTCTTGAACCGTTTGACACACCCGACCGCGTCGATATGCTGCGTAAGCGTGTCATCGAAATTCGTCGCAAGGAGCATGACAATGGTTAATCGTCGTCCTATCGTGCAAGACCCAGCCAACCGAACCCTAACGACACACCCGCCACAAACACGGCGCGTCTATCAACCGCTAGATGCGCAAACCGCCTATTTGTTGACACGCTTGTATCTGTCGCGTCGTATTGATTATCAACAATCATATTACCGCGCTAAAGCGAAAGAACATGATAACAACTCCGATTTGATGTTCCGGCTTGGCGCCATTATCATGACGCTCTCGTCGCTGCTAGCTGCCATCGGCGCCACAATACCCGAAGGTTCGCGTGGCATTGCATTGGCAACGGCGCTGCTGCCCGCTTTCGCCGCGCTAATCGCCTCGTTCCGACAATTGTATCAATGGGAGCGACAGGCTACGCTCTACCGCGATACGATGCTAGGTTTGGAAGAAGCGTCCCTCGCCGCCCCCGACCGCGATGCGCTCGACCCACCAACAGCGCTCAATGTCCTCAGCAAGCTCGTGGAAAATGCCGAGCAAGTCTTCAAGAACGAAGTTGACCAATGGGGGCAACTCACAATGGCGGGCGAAGAAGAAGACGACGAAGAACAATTGCGCAAATTTGCTGAGCAGTACGGTTTCGCCATCCTTGATGAAAATGGCAACGTTGACCAAGAAAAACTTGAAACATTGCGCGGCATTCTCGCGGCATCAACATCAGCGCCAGAAGCAGGTATCCCACAGATACAAACACTGCCGCCACAACAACCGACATTGAGCGCATCAGCATCAGCCAGCGCAGGTACACCTCCACAGAACACATCACCACAAACCGACTTCACCGTCGCACCGGACGCGCCAACCACACCAACAGCACCAGTGACACCGCCGACAACCGGCTCAACCCCCTTAACACCAGAGCGCCCACTGCAGGTTGGCACTCGACAGGATGACAGCAGCACACAGGTTGAGGGTGACCTCACATTTACAGAGCCTCTGCCCGTCGATGCTGCGCCGGTTGAAACCACAGACTCATTATATCGTGAAGATTTGCCCAATCCAGAAGACCGCTTCGTTAATGAGCCAGCGCCCGTTACAGATGCCGTTGACACAAGCGCAGCTACAGGGTTGGGTGATTTTGACGACAGTTTGATTCCGCCTGCGCCGGACGACTCCTCGCGTTTTGAATTTGACGATGCCTTCAGCGATGTCCAGAATGAAATGTTCGATGACACGGAGAATACAAATCAAGGCGGTGATTTTGAGGATGTCAATTTCGACGACTTCCCTGAAGGATAACGCGATTGGATCATACAAGACATAAAAATACAGAGGATGTGCAGAGCAGGCAAAACGCTGCGTCCTCTGTGTTTTTGTGATGTGATTGGCTATAATTTTTACGCGCCCGAACCATAAAATGCCATCACGACAAGCGACCGACCGGCAAGGAATCCTTTCGCAGCCGCGCCCCCCAATGAGGCCGAATCGCAGCGCCACGACATCAGGCCATCGCCAAATTTGTACCATTGCAAGACGACACGATAGATCCCCGCGCCGAGTAAAAGTGCAAGCGTGCCATTCAGGGTGATGTTATGCGGTGGTATTTCGCTGCTAGGCTGAAAGAACGACCCCGATGCGGGGTATGCAGTATCGTTGACAGCAAGGCGGGTGGCGACAAAATCTTGTGTGACAGAAGCCGATAACACAGGCGCAGCAACTTGCCCGGTCACTTCAGCGTCTCGCGATACCTGAAATAACCACGCCGCCGCATAACCATCTTGACCGGACGCGGTTCTCACCTGTAACCACTGGTCACGCTGCCCCACTTTACCAATAGCGGACTCATAATCTTCAATCACTTCTAAATCCTCGCCCCGCTTCACCGTGCCTATCACCGTTGAATTCGTCGTCGGCGCTGAACGCAGATTGACGCTGTCGGCTGTCGGCATCACATACAGCACCCGACGACCCGACAATACCGGTGCTCCGGCAGCAGGAATTCTGATTTGACTACCGACGCGCAAACTGCGTGTATCTTCATAACTTAGATTGTTATAGGCTTGTATAGTTGACGCTTCACTTGCCGACCCATAATATTTCAACGCGATACTACTCAGGGTATCTCCGGCACGAATCGTATACAGTTCATCGGGCGGCGCAGCCCGCTCACCCGGTTGAATATTGATGCCATAATTGCAAACGATTTTCGCTGTCTTATGGATCTCAAATTCGACAACCATGCCATCGACGACTTGCCATGTATCGTTAGCTGTAATCGCCACCGGCGACGTCACATCATCGGCAAACCACATATCAGACGCTGCACCGCTATCAAGTTCGGGCAGCCTGAGTGTGCCGCCATAATCGATATTCCCGCCAACCTGCAAATTACCTTTGACGAAGAAATCGCCCTCAACTGTGTCGGCGAGGGTGGCCTCGCCGGTGCTGCGAATACCCGCACGCGACCGCACCGATAGATCAATATCGACCGGAATGCCGTTGTCGTCGATGCGCACACGAGCCAGCACAACTTGATCTCTTGCCGGGGCTGTATCTGCTGGGACAATGGTAAGCTCAGGGCGCTCACGGATACGGCTGTACTGCGTTTGATTATTGACTTCCACCGCATAATCATCGTCCGGTTGTTCGTCATAAGCAATCACAATCAGAATGAACTGCCCCGCATATTGTTGCAGATTACTTGCGACACGAGGCTCGGTTAAAATAATTTCACGACCCTGCCCATCAATCGCAACGCCCGGTTGTACGAGCAAGGCGTCATTCTCGCGCTCAACAACCAGCCCCTCTGCGATACCGGGCGTGTGCATCAAACGATTATGGAGGCGATGCCGCTCAATATGATACGATTGCTCGTCAATGAAATCTTCGGCTTGCAAAAATTGACGATCAAAATAATTGACTCTTTTATCGATGTCATCAGCCATTGGGCCTAGTCCTTTTCGACTACTTGTGCCTGCCGAGTAATGTGTCTTTTGCAATTGTTGAAAATCCACCGATTTGCATGGTTGGAATATCGACAATCAAATCATACGTCGTGTGTGCCGGTTTCTCGCGGTCAATAATAGCGCGGGCAATTTGTTCTTTGCGGGTGAAGTCCACATAATCGGGATTAACGAGCGTCATGATGACCTGAAAATGATGCGCCGGCGCCGCGCCAAGAATGGTATCTTCCCCAATTGTCGAATGTGATGCTACCTGCATCGGGTCGCGAAATTCATTGATCTGTACTTCGGTTTCGGCGTAAATTTCGAGCAGCTCCTTCAACCCAGCTTTCGTACCGCGCTTGCGATATAATGGCACAATACGACTGATGAGACGGCGCTTCTCGTCTTCAGACCAGTCCTCGCGCAATGTAAACGCAACCCATCCGGCAAGCCATGGCAAAAAGTCCGACGGTGTTGTCGCCGGGTCAAAGTAGGTATGAATGTGATCGAGTTTTCGCTCGATACCGGGTTCGATACCGTCCTCGGTTGCAACATCAAACCCCGTGAGGATGCGCTCAAAGGCGAGCAAAAATCGCCCGACGAAGGCAGCGCCCTCTTCCTCAATACTTTGTTGGAAGATGGCTGGCAAATATTCAAGATATGTACTTTGACGCGATTCAGCATCCAACGTCATTCAGGATTTCCTTCCATGACAACAACACGCGAAATCATCACAAGCTCATGTGGGAGCAAGCTCACACCTATGATTGTACCATCTTTATAGTATTGCACCCGGTCGGTGTCTTGCGTTGCAAGCTCAATTGATGTGACATAATCGACTCCATCGACGCTTTCCATCAGGCGATATAATTCGGAGAGATAAACATCACGTCCAAACGGCCAACCCTGCCTCGTGTCTCCACCGCGCAATGGATGATAAAAATTGCGCACACGCGACTCGGCACGAACGCGCACATTTTTGAACAGCGCGTCATCTTTGAGCACGACGCTGATACGAACTTGCAGCGCAACATAATCGGGGCCGACCACATGATGACGGGTTGTCAACAAGCGACGCTCATCGAGAAATTGCCACACATCGGCGAGAAGTTCGTCGCTCGGTTGGGGGATACGACTCCCCATTGAATCGGGCACAATAATCACCGTGACATGCCCCGGTGCAATCTCATCGTCACCGCCCACGCTTTGCACGGTTAAATCACGCATTGGCACACAATGCACACGGCCTATCGTGCCGAGCCTTTTCAGCGTGGCCTCATCGTGCGTCGTATGCCAAACTTCGAGCACCAGCTTTTCATAATCCGCGCAAGTCACAGCGCGATATGGCGCTCGCAATTCGAGTACGGTTTGCCGAATAGCATCATCTAAATTGTCGGGTAATGTTGTGCCCGGTTCATTCAACAAATCGAGAAAGACACGATAGGTTTCATCGGGAATGCGGTTGAGCCGGAACATGACCATCTCGCTGAGCCATGCAAACAACTCAATCATGATGATGCCGGGATCAGAAGGATTGTGGTCTGTCCATTCAGGATACAACGCGGGAATACGCGACCGCGCTTCTTCAACGAGTTGTTCATACGTCCGCTTATCGAGGTCGGGTAAACGCAATGGCATATCAGCGACGCTCCTCCAGTGGTGCCGTCAGACTAACCGTGTGCATCCCCGAATACACGAGAAAACGTTTGGGGCGCACCGTTGACAAGTCTGAATGTTGAATATTCAGATAACGCACATGATCGACTCCGTCAATCGATTCGACCAACGCATAAATATCTGAGCGATGTGGACGCCGACCGAACGGCCAACCCTGCCCATCAAGCCCGCCGGTCAACGGATTCAAGAAAGCATCCAGACGGGTGATAATACGCTCACGCAATGTCGTCGCTGCATCAAATGATGACGGCGCAACCTCGACCGCAATCGACACTTCGACCCAATCCGGCCCCGTAATCCACACCGAAACCGTCGGTGAGACGCGGCGATAAATATAATCACGAACCGTATTAATCAAGCTGAGTGATGGTATCGGACGTGGCTCCTCACTGTCCGGCACAACAATCAGACCGACCCGACCAGCCTCAGCATTATCAACCGGTGTGATCGCAACGGCGCGACGCACAGCAGTGATTTCGAGCGCGAGATCGACAAAATCCTGTGCCGTCACCGCACGGTCACGATGACGCAAAGTGCGCGGCGCGCGTTCCATCACTCGTTGGAGTTCTTCGCGGTCGGTTCCGCCACTTGAAGGCAATCTATTGATGACGCTATCCACACCGGGAATGGTCGATTTCAAGTCACTTATCACCCCCGCGGGGAGATTGCCGTGTGTGCCACCACCCGCGCGATATGTCACGCGGATATTGTTCATCCCCTTCGGCGGAATTCGTCCGTATAGGCCATCGCCAAATTGAATTTCACCCGTCGCCGAGTCGAGAACGAAATGCGTGTCTTGCGCATCAGACGCATAAAAATCGGGCACACGCTGCCACTTGAACCACACATCATCTTCGCGCACTTCGAGGCAGTCAATTGTAACGCCGGTCAACACAACCGAGACAGCAAAACGTTGTCCCGGTTCGCCATTGCTTGAGCCAAGCAATTCATTTTCAACCGTCACATGTTGGCTTGCCCACGTCGTATTCGGCAAAATCAACGCGAGGCGCGGGTCAACCGGGTATGCACCTCGTTCTAATCGCAAGCGCAACCAATATTCATAACGACCAAAATCATATCGCCGGGCGAAATCCGCCGGGCCGATGAAGCGCACAAGACCGCGCTCGGTCAAACTGTGTGTCTCATCGCCCGCACCGAGCGCTTTCCATCCGGTCGGGCTGCTGTATTCCCATACAATTTGTGGTCTCTCCATCATGGCGGAGGCTTCGGCGACAGCGTCCATATCTTCGGGATTGAGCGACGAGTCAGTTTCGAGATACAACGAAACCGGTGTGTTCACAAACGGCGGCACATCACCGGCCAAGCCGGATTCAAAAGCGAGATACAGCGCCGGTGATGTGTCCTGCGAATAGACATACGGTTGAAAGTAGGTCTCTTCTTCTTCGGCCAACGCGCTGTAATCGACATACGTGAAGTCGTTATAACCCCAACAATGCTTGAGCGGCCCCTGCGGTGCATATTGATAAGCGATACGCATCGAAGCAATCGACGGCGGTCTAAATGTCGCGGGGATAATCGTGTTATTTTGCACCGTCGTCGCATTGCCGTAATTGCCCTGCACGATGCGGGCGCGTAACCAATAACCCGCTTCGCCATTCGCCAACACAGCGATTTCGCGCTGCCACGGCAAGCGAAAACTGACTTGACCATTTCGTGTGAGTGCGAATGTCGTATCGGAAAAACCATAGGTGTTGACACCGAGCGAGGCATACTGAATGCCGGAAAGCCCGAGCTGCTGCCAAGATTTGCCATCCCATGCCTCCCACGCAAGAACGAGATTCGCCGACGGCTGCACGACAAACGGCGCTTCAGTCCGTTCAGAGCCAACCGGATTCGTCAGTGTGATGTCGAGTGTAATCAAGGCATTCGGTTTGCTGAAGGCGTCATCGTGTGCAAAATAAAAGGTATCGTTGAAGACCGGTTCTTCACCGAACGGATAAAAATCCGCACCGAGATCAAGCGGTTGCAAATTTGTGAATGCGAGTGTGGGAATCAACTCGGATTGCTCGACGAAGATTTGTGTGCGAATTTGCTCAACCTGAGGCAAATCATGCAATTCCCATTCATAAACCGCATCGAAACGACGAATGACCGGCGGCAACGGATTTTCGAGATCGCCATATTGCCCCTGTGCAACGCGCACGCGCAACCATCCGCCCTCATATTCTTGATCCCAATCCGGCGGCAGCATGAAGCGTATCGTACCATCATGGGTGAACGCGCGAGTATTGTCTACAAAATTGAAGGCTTGTTCACCGACTGAGGGATTAACTGCGCTCGAACGCCCGATTTCAAACCATTGTTCGCCATCAGAATATTCCCACACCAACACAAGATCATCGGACGCGACGCCCTGTTCAGCAAGGCGCGTCCTGAACACAACCTCATCGGCATCGGCAGATGCAGCTTCGAGATGAATCAAAAAGGGTTGTGATTGCACATCACTGAAAAGTTCAAATGGCCCTGTGAGATTTAAAATCGGCTCCGTCCAAATAACCGGTTCCGCACCGGACTCGCGCGACGATAGCGGCAGGTCAAGCTGCGCACCTATCCAGCGTGCCTCAATGCCGTTGATCGTCACGGGTTGCGGAATGGGCATATTTTCGATCACAACTTGCCATTCATACGGCGAGAGCAAATAAGCATTGACATCGAGTATTCGCCAGTCTTCGCCGTCCCAGCATGACCACACAATCGGCAAGGCATCAAGTTGCAGCGCATCCGGCGATTCAAATGTGAAGACGATTGTCGCGAGGCCGGGCACAGTAAGAAAATCATCCCGCGCAAGCAGTAAGCTGTGTTCAATCGGGTAATGCCCTTTGAATACCGGGAACGATGCGGGGTCTTCACCGGTCGCTTGCAACGTATAATCGCCATACATATCCGTCAATGGGTCGCGGACGAGAACTGCTTTTAGTGTCGCGGGCGAGAGCGACAATTCGCGTTCAGTCTCGAATAAAATGTCATCGCCGTTGGTAGGGTCGGGTGCGGCGACCTGCGTCCCGGCGGGGACACGCGCACTTTGCACACCCGACGCGAGTGTGAATGTTAGGGGGACGCGGGCGGGGCGCGGTGCCAATGGTTCAACACCGATGAGATTCAAAAATGCGACAAAATTACGATCCGGCACTTGATTGAGGCCATCAACCAATTGCTCGGCCATATAACTGAAAATTTCGATCAATGCTGCCCCTGCATCCGGCGCTTGCGGGTCGTATCGCCAAGCGGAATATTGCTGCGCCAAATCGCGCAATTGTTCGGCGATTTCTTGCCGGGTGCGAGGATCAATTTTCGGTGCCAACGCCGGCTACTCCAAGTAGAAGGGATAAACAAGATTAAAACGGCTGTTGTCGGTCAACAATACATAATCGACGTAAATCAGCAAGCGACTCGGTTGCTGTGGGTCGAAGTCCGCCGTCACATCGACCAATTCAATACGCGGTTCCCACAACGTCAACGCTTGCCGCACCTCACTGACGACTCGACCGAGTGTCGCTGTATTGCTGAGGCCAAAAACGAGATCATGAATCCCGCAACCGAAATCAGGACGCATGACGCGCTCGCCTTTTGCCGTGCTCAGAATCATCCAAATCGATTGTCGCACAGCTTCTTCATAACTGACCGTTCGCACCTGTCTATTGTCATCGAGTTGTAGCGGGAAAAACCACCCCTTGCCGAGAAATTCATTGCCCATAGCATCCTCCGGTCAACGCTTCACCCAATCATCACGGTCGGCGCACCGACGGTGACCACTGTACCCATCGGCGCGTCCGTGGGGTCGTTACAGGTCATGGCGACATCGCCCATTCGTGCCGCCTGTTTGCCATTAATTTTGACGGTGAAGCTGCCCATTTGAATCGTCGCCTTGTCGGTCGGCTGTTTTTGAAAGCGCGTGCCCGGCGGTGTCGGGATATGTTTCGGGCTGTTCGTCGCCGTACTGCTGACCGTCGCCGCCGGTTTCCCGTTGATTTTGACATTGCTGCTGAGGCCGCCATCAATCGTGCCAGCAAAAGGATGCGGCAAGGGAGTCGGCACCTCGCCAGCGGGTGTCGGCACCATTACGATATGAATATCGACACCGACTATTTTGTCACCTTGTTTCGCGGCAGGTTGTCCCATGTGATTGCTCCTTGACTCGTATAGAGGCGACGCATGCGTCGCCCCTACGAAAGGCATCTAGGCGATTAATTGATATTGACCATCGCGCCTTTGATATTCAACTGCGACCCAGCCTTGAAATCGGCTTTCGTCGATGCTTGCACCGCGACATCGGCTTTTGAATTGGCGTCAATGCCGTTCGCTTTCATGATGAGCTTGCCGCCGGACGATTCAATCGTGATGTCTTGCTTCGCTTTGAGCGTCAACGTGCCTTCAGATGTAATCGAAATGTCATTCTCTTTGACTTTAATGACAATCGTATTCTTGCCGGACTTGTCGAGAATTTCAATTTTTTCATCGCCATCGGTGTCATCAAACCGGATGATATGCCCGCTGCGCGACTTCATCGTGCGCATGTTATTTTTGCCATCGTCATTACTTTCCGGCGGTTTGTCTTTGCCATTCCATAATGCGCCGATGATGTACGGATATTCGACACGCCCATGCTCAAAGGCGACAAGCACTTCATCATTCACTTCCGGCAAGAAGTATGTCCCCATTTGCTTGCCCGCCATCGGCACAGCAATCCGCGCCCAAAAACTCTCATCCTCGTCCGACAACCACGGGAACTTCACTTTCACACGCCCCATACCCGCTTCATCTTTGTTATTCGTCACAAGACCGACTGTGACTCCATAGAAACGACTGCGGTCTTCCGGCGCTGAAAATAAGTTGTCGAGCACGTCTCTATCCATCGGTAGCATTTCTCCTCAATGTAAAATTGGTTTCGTATCCTGTGCGCGGCATATAGGTATGCACCGCCGACGTCACATAATATTTGCCGCTGAAGCGTTTGCCCGCACCTTCAATCTTGACGATTTCGCCCGCTTTCAGGCTCGTGTTGCCGAGAATTTTCCCCTCCGCCGTGACGTATGCCAACGCCATCTCATCGAAGCGCCCTTGTGCAATCGCATCAGCTTCCGCTTTGGTAGACACCGGACGCTCAACGCTCCACTCGGCGCGTGTGCCGAATGTGCCGGCTGCTTTCGTCCCCGTTTTTGAGCCGAGCTTTGTGCTCTCCGAAGTCGCCTTGCCCGTGATAGCCTCTTTCTTCTTGATGTCCCACCCACGCACCGACATCTCCCCCACTTGCGTCACCGCCGTCAATCGCGGAAAGAATTCGAGCAAATCTTGTTGTAGGTCTAATGTGAGCGCCTCACTGCCCGCCACCTGACGCGGCCTGAAATATAATTTCTTGTCTTCGACGACTACCTCATAACCGATGCGTTGTGCCCGGTCGAGCAAAAATTCCATATCCGTTTGATTGTGTTGCAAGACGTAATCGAGCTTGACTTTTGTATCGACCACCGTCGGCGACAGACTGTGATTCCCGGCAATTTGTTTGGCAATATCGCTGTCTTTCATATTCAAAAACGATTTCGTCTTACGCCCGCGCAACAGACGATGCCGCCGGTCATACCCCCGCACGACCAATTGCGGCGGTTCGGCAGCGATATATTCAAGCTCAAGCCCGGTAATCTCACCGGCTATCACCTCTTGGACATGATCGACATAACCCATTTTGATCGAAACCGTATTGCCGACATTGAACAAACTGTCGTCTACCCATGTCAACTCACTCTTCTGAATATCCCACGTCATCATCCGAATGGTGAACATGCTTGCCGCGTTGACGTCTTGATGCACACTGACGCCAACGACATCCACCAATATATCGGTAGATAACTCGCTGCCGTTGACGAGAATCGAAAAATCAGGGACAAGTTCGTGCAAATCGGTCATCGTCTACGCCTGCCCGAAAGTGTCGGAATCGTCAAGACTTGTCCCGGCGTCAACATGCGCGGATTATCGAGATTATTTTCGTTGGCGATGTAGCGCCACATCGTCGGGTCGCGATAATGCTGCGCGGCGATGCTGCTGAGTGTGTCGCCACGCCGCACAGTGTGTCGTTTGTGGACATCCGCCGATTGCAGATTGAGCCGCCGACTCTCCTCGGAATCGCTGCGCCATTCTTTGAAGGTACACTTGAGTGTCGCCCGAACCGGCGTGCCATCTTCGAGAAAAAGTGTGAAATTCTGTGACACTTTTTCCAGCACACCTTTGTAAAATGTCCCGATTCTGCCCCATTGCAATTCACATATCGGCGGGCGATGCAAGTCACCATACCCCTCAATCGTCATCAGGTCGAGAATTTTGTTGGTATATTCGGTGCGAACATCTTTGCCAACTTCATACGTATCGAAGAACAAATCAATATCCATACTCGCCGGATTGCCGCCGGTGAATTGTGTCTCGCCGACGTCGGTCTCCCCCTGCTTAATCGTGACCCAATTAGTCGTCTTCGTCAGATTGAGCGAAGCCGGATTAAACTGCGCTGAGATGCGCTTCCGTCCGGATTCGACCACAATTTCAAGTTTTGCTAATGCCACGACTCACCCCCGCGACGTTCACGCTCAATACTCAAGCGGCGCATCAATTTGCGATAGATAGTATCCGCCAATTGGTCAACATCGACATCAGATGGCACATCGTCGCTTTGACGCTGAATCACCGTCGTCGTGTCGGCGATAGGGATAGTGTCATCGGAACGTGAAACATTGCTCGTATCAAGTGCTCGATTGACATGCACCAATTCCGTCGATGATGGCGACGGCCTATGCTCTGCATCACGGCTCAATTGAACGCTGCCTTCCGAAGCGGGCGTCACAACCGGCAAGGACGCCGCAGTTTCTGACGATGGCGGTATATTTCGTGGCGGCGATGGTCGCACGACAGACGCACTTGTGACCGGCAATGTCCTCTCAACCACGACATCATCTTGTCCGGTCTGCGGCGTGACGGTCAACAACGGTTGTAGACCAACATCCGGTGACATGCCCGAAACCGAAACATCCGACATATCAACAACATCATGACGATGCACAAGTTCGTCCGGCAAACGCGAAATATCAACGATATTCGAAGGCTGCGTCACCGATGTGCTGTCATCACCAACGCGAGAAATAACCGGCGTTGTTGCCTGCGACACATCATTCGCGGTCACGCGCACGGCACGCGGAGACACAATCGGCAATCGCCGAGCGGATGAACGC
>RFIA01000268.1 GCA_003695675.1 Chloroflexota bacterium | reverse complement strand
GAATACGCCATAATAGTTGATAGATAGGGAAAATAAATACCTCTTTTAACATAATAGTTAAGGGGGAGTCGGGGCTTAACCCTATATCAATTTAATCATTATTGTGAGATTGATAGCTAATATCTATGACGAATTCAACAAACAGCATCTTCATTAGTTATCGCAGCACAGAGCATCATATCGCGCTTAGAATTGCGTCCGACCTCAGATATGCGGGCATTCATGTGTGGATGGATCGGCTGGACATCAATCCGGGCGACGATTGGCGTCGGGCGATTGAACAAGCGTTGGCAAACTGTTCGGCAATCATCGCCCTAGTCAGCACCGAATATGTGATGTCCGATTATTGCCTCCGAGAATTGGCTCGCGCCGAACGACTCGACAAGAAGATTATTCCGCTCATGATTAGTCCGCTGCCGCCGACTGATTGGCCGTTCGAAATCGAACGCCTTCAACATATCGATTTTACGAAGCTGTATGACGAAGCCGAATACCGGGCCAGCCTTAAGCAATTGATCGATGTCCTCCAGCGCGATTATGCCGCTCAAGTTGGCGACACGCCAGACCCGGAAGCGAAGTATCTCACCGAGTTGACGGTTGAATTGGAAGAGCAGCGCGGTTTGATCGGCACGATGGAATTGTCAGCCGATCTTCACAAGTGGTACGAACCCGACGAACCTGCGCTTCAGATCGTCCGCACCAACAATTGGAGTCGATACTTCGCCTACCGTTATCTTCCCGACCCCGTCACCACACATGTCGATGTCGGTATCGCAACACCCTATCACAAACACCCACTCTATCAGGGTATTGATAGCTTGCTGGCAGAGCACACGAAATTTGTGTTGCTAGGGCCGCCTAGTTCAGGAAAATCGACCACCATCAATCAGCTCGTCTTAGAAGCTGTATTTGCACGGCGCCATCATGGTAAAAAGCGCCCTATCCCACTTCGGATCAACTTATCATCGTGGGACGACGACTCAAGTTTCCATGACTTCGTTCGAGCAACGTGGCCGTTGGACAGCGACCCGTTCAAATTGCTGCCAACTGGGCGCATTCTTCTATATCTCGATGGGTTGAGCGAATTAACGGTATTGCCGGAACAAAAAATCCATCAACTGCGTCGCTGGTTACAATCGAGCAAAGCGCCGACTCATTTGATTATCACATGTCGGCAAAATGATTACACAGAAGCCTTGTATCTTGACCTGCCGGTCGTCATCATTGAACCGCTCAATCGAGAGCAAATCAGCTTGGTCGCCGAAGACTATCTGGGGCATCCATCGGCAGAAATATTCCTTTCGCGCTTGCTGCCCGGCGGCAGTTGGAACGAACAAACGCATTATTATCTCTATCATCTCGCACAAAACCCTTTTCTTTTAAGCGCCTTGCTATTATTGTATAAAGCCCGGCCCAATGGCGCGATCCCGGCTAATCTGACCGAATTGCTCAGTCAAGTGGTCAGCGTGATTTGGGAACGAGAACTCCACGTCCATACAATTTCGCCGGACATTATTGAAGAGATTGATGTCGCCCTTTCTGACTTGGCCTTCGCGATGAACGAACTTAGCGAAAATCAACTCTCGCTGCCTTATGAAATCGCTCTCGAATATCTCGGCGACGAAGAAATCTTCGCCCTCGCTCTTCAGGCCAATATTCTGCAATGTCATGGCTATCAGGTTCGCTTTACCCATCAATGGTTGCAAGACTATTGGGCAGCTAAGAAATTTATGCTCTCTCGCCAGCTGCCGCCGATTCTCGAACCGCATCAAGGGTCACATCAGAATCGCCAAAAATCCAAATGGGATTCGGTGATCGTGCTCTATACGGGTATGACCCCCGACCCCGACTTGACATTGTTGGAAGTCGCCCGGGTTGACCCGCCACTCGCGGTGCGCTGCATCGCCAACGGCGTCAATGTATCCAAGTCCACCATCGTTCAAATTCTGCAACTTCTGTACAGCTTCAAAGACAACCGAAACGCCAGTGTTGCCGCAGCCGTCTCGTTGTCGATGCTTGACACCAAATTGTCGATTCCGATTTTGCTCCATGCGATGAGAAGTGGCCCTTGGGAAACACGACAAAGCGCAACAGCAAACTTGTGGGCAATGGAAGTGCCTGTGCTGCCCGGCTTGCAAGATACCCTCACCAATCTTGAGCATGACATGCACGACAAAACGCACGACAAAACGATTGTTGGGATCCAACGACTCGGTGAAGCGGCCATGCCGATGTTGCTCCACCTGTTGTTGAAGCGCGACCGGAAAATCAGACGTAGTGCGGCTTGGGCATTAGGACATCTAAGAGACCTCGCTGCGGTGCCGGGTCTCGTGCATCTTGTTCAAGATGATGATCGTTTAGTTGCCATAGAAGCGATTGACGCACTCGGCAGGCTGGGCGATGCGGCAGCCATCCCCGCCCTTGTCGAGGCCTTCTCACATGAAAACTGGCGTGTTCGGCGCACTGCTGTTCGCTCGCTGAGTATGATCGGCAAGCCGGCGCTCAAAGCGCTCCTCGATGCGTATTACAGCGGCGCGGAGGATACACGGCGTTTAATCATCGAATCGCTCCACGATTCGGACAATTTACAAATCACGACCTTTTTACTTGAAGCATCGTATGACCCTGATGCTGATGTTCGTGCCGCGACAATCGCGGCTTTTGCTAGCCCGGAGGAAAATATTGTGATTAGACGTTTAATAGAATTTTTGTTAGATCATGCGCCGACTCGTTGGTTTAGAAAACGTGTGTCGCAAATTGCGGCCAAGAGATTGGAACAGTCGTCGGCCCCCCTAGCGGCCGAGGCCTTGCGGCATCATGAGGCGGAAGACCCCGAATTCCTCGTGAAATTCATCGAGGAAACGGACGCAAAAGAAGCCTCGGCCAGCCGCGCCAAAACCCGCCTTAACAATAAAAAGGATTATGGCGCGTTGCGTGGCCGTGCTTCGGCGATTGATGGGCAAAAGATTTACAACCGCGACTGGCGTGTTCGTCGCGAAGCGGTGTTAAGCCTCCAATACAGCACGTCGCCAACCGCTATTTTTCGCCTGCGACGCGCCCTACACGACAACGAACCGCGTGTTCGGATGGCGGCGGCGCGGAGCTTGGCAACGCTTCCTGACGAGTCGGCGGTTGACGTTTTGGTCGAACGCTTGATTGATCCTGATGAGTTGGTGCGGCAAGCGATTTCGCGTGCATTGATCGAAATCGGCGTTGATGCGATCCCCCGATTGGTTGACGCTATCGACCACCGAGACGTCAACGTCCGCGCGGCGATTGTCGAAGTGCTCGGCAAAATTTATGACCCGCAAACGGTTGAAGCGCTGGCGCTCATGCTAGGAGACTACACCCCCGTCCCCAACAAAGACCAGCGCATTCATGACATGGTGGTGCTCGCCCTACAGATGATGAATATGCCAGAAGCGTTCATCGCGCTCGACAATTGGGACGCACAACAGAAATCGCTACAAGAAAATCGTCAAAATGGGAATCATAGTTTGTCGACAGAGCCGCCCGACGAATCAGAATTTGATCTCTCATTTGAACGAGCGTATGCCGAGCATCAGGCCGAGCGCCAAAAACAAGACATCCTCGGCAATTTGCTGCTATCGCTGAAAAATCCGGATTGGAACATCCGACACGATGCAGCGAAAGCGCTCGGCGCCTTTGCCAGAGATCGACAAGGACAGGCCAACAATCAAATCACCGCTCGGTTGATCGCAGCCCTAGAGGAAGCCGACCCAACAATCAAACTCGCCATTGTTGAAGCGCTCGCGTGGCTCGGCGATCAGTCGGCGGTGCCGATCATTGAGCCGTTGTTGGACAATGCCGATTGGACACTAAAAGTCGGCGCCATCCGCGCCCTGTCCGAACTAGGACAGCCCGATGTCGTCGAAGAGATTGTCCGTTGTTTACTGCACCCCAACAGCTTAATTCGCGAAGCCGCAGCCGACGCCTTGGGCGTTTTGGGTGAGGGTAAGGAGATCGCTGTCACGGGGTTGACCAAATCGTTGCTCGACGAAGAGCCGTTCGTTCGCCTAGCAGCCGTGAATGCGCTTGGGGAAATCGGCGATGAAAAGTTATTGCCGCAGCTCATCGACTTACTGAATGATGACGAACCATTTGTTCGTTGGGGCGTGGTTCATGCGCTCGGCAAAATCCGCGCGCCCGAAAGTGTCCCAGTTCTAATCACTTGCCTTGACGACACAGGCGGCCCCTATTGGGAAGACAGCAGAATTTGCGATGTGGCCGCGCATGTACTCGAAGAAATCGGCGGCGACGAAGCGATGGAAGCGGTTGCGGCTTGGCGGGCCACTCAAGCCTCACTTGCTTCGGCTAGTGGAGAGGATGGGATCAAGACATAAAACGAAATCAAACATCATTACATCGTCACGTAGCCGACGAACCCCCGTATTGTTTCTAGCTGGCATGCGTTGTATTGATGGAAAATAGGAAGGATGTCTCTACAGACGAATTATTAATATCCATCTGCCACTAAAGGTGGGGTTGTCACATGAAACTCTTTATCAGTTACGCACGAGTTGACAAACCGTATTGCGTACAGATCATTAACGCGCTTGAATTCCATGATGTATGGTACGATCAGCGTTTGAGAGCAGGTAAACACTGGTGGAAAGAAATCCTGAGGCGCTTAGATTGGTGTGAGGGATTCATCTATTTAATTTCGCCGGATTCAATTGCGTCAGAATATTGCCAGAAAGAATATAAAATTGCACGAGACTTAGGTCGTCAAATTATCCCTGTCGTCATTCATCCCGACACCGACATGCCCGATGAATTGGCGAAGAAACAATACATCGACTTCAGTAACGGCCTCACGGTGGACGCGGTGAAGTCCTTGCTCAATGCGATACATCAAGCCGACCGAGAGTTGGCGCTGCAATCTTCAATCAACCCGGAGACCGCCGTTGGATCGTCGGACTTAGAAGCCCCCGGCAGCGAGATTCCTAATCCGATTGGCCTCGCCGCCGCCGCTATGGAAGAAGGCGCTTATGATCGCGCCGTCTTTTTGCTCAAACATGCCAAAGCGCATGGCAGAATTTCAAAGTTTATCAAAGTCGATGTGTTGTTGGCCGAGGCTGAGAAAGCCCTCGAAGAACAGACGTATCAGCGACAAGCCGAACGTGAGTACCGGCAGATCGCTGAACTCTTCAAGCTGGAACGCACCCTTCAGTTGGGATGCGAAGCGTTGCAGGCCTTTCTTGAAGAGTATCCGAATTACGATCCCGATCAACTGGCTGAAAAATGCCCCCAGAAAGTGGAAGAAGAGAAAGAAGCAAAAGCCGTTGTCGTCGATACGCCAACGCAGCAGAACAATCTGATCACCTTCTTGCCGATGTTCGAGTGGTGCGATATTCCAGCCGGGCAACTGAACATTTCAAGCGATCCGGACAAACCGGAACTCATCGATGTCCCCGCTTTCCAAATCAGCAAATATCTCATCACGAACAGCCAGTACGAGGTCTTTGTCGATGATCCGGAAGGTTATAAAAATCTGGATTGGTGGAATTTCTCGGCGGAGTCTGTGAGTTGGTTTGAGCAAAATCCGGAACCCAGCGAATCGATTTTCAAAGGCGATGACCGTCCACGAGAAATGGTGAACTGGTATGCGTGCATCGCTTTCTGCAATTGGTTGAGCAATCGCACCGGCTTGAAGATTATGCTGCCGAATGACCTCCAATGGATTCGCGCGGGCGAGGGCGACAAAGGTTGCGAGTACCCGTGGGGCGACGAGTTTGACCCGGAATGTTGCAATACGCGGGAAAGTGGCCTGACGATGACAACGCGAGTCACCCGGTATAGCGAGGGGGCTAGCCCATTTGGTGTGTACGATATGTCTGGCAATGTATGGGAATGGTGTCTCGATTCACAAGGGGAAGGACGACACTTAAAACATTTGGTGCATGGCGGCTCCTATATGAGCACGAAAGAACGCGCGACGGTTCGTTTTCGTTATTACATAGACCCCAAGAATTATCATAGCTCAATTGGATTCCGGATTGTGTGTCTCTCGCCACCATCTGCTGCAAACCATGATTCATCACGGGGTTAAACGGCCAAGACATTCAAAATACTAATCTGTATCTGCCATCTTCCTGACGAAAGTGTGGACAAAATAACTTTTGTCCGGCAATTTCGTGTTCATTTCTGCATCTTCATGGTAAATTCATGGTAAACTACAACAGTTGCTGAACACAGGAAGGGGCAATAATAATAATGAAACGATGGCTGCTACTTGAAGACGAACTAGACCTGTATGAAGTGTTGTTGACCATCTATGCCATTGCCGGGTATCAAGGCGTTGCCCTCTCGAACGGCGAGGACATGATTAATTGGATCGACGATGTTGACAATGGCGAAATTGACAGCATCGACATTCAATTTGCCTTATTAGACATTCGCTTGCCCGGCAAGTTGAGCGGTGTTGATGTCGCGGCGCGGCTGCGTGAAAGCCCCTATCTTTGGGACATTGTCATCATTTTGATGACGGCTTATCGGCTGTCCCCAGCAGAGGAAGAGGCTGTGCTTGAAGAATCGGGCGCGGATTTGCTCTTATACAAACCGATACCCCATCGCGACGAGATGTTGAAAATGATTGAAGAGATTAGAAATTCTAGGCAGTATCGATGACTTTTACTTTATACGCCTGATGTGAAATAGGATTGACAAAAAGAGACTGTATCCGAAGATAGTAAAGTGATAAAACAAACGATCTTCAGGAGATACAACCTCATGACAAGTATAAACATTGAAACAATATTGACCATCATTTTTGTTCATGTTGACGATTGATATGAAGAAAAGGGTCGTCGGTTGCTGGAAGGCAAAACGGGTCGCAAACCAGAATTTAGTAATAACGAGGTGATGACATTGATGCTGGCCGAGGACTACATCCCGTATCCGGTTGATCAAAGTCTGTTCAATCGACGAGCACGCGGCTTGCGCTATGTGATGGAAGCGATGCGGCGTGATTGGCTGATGACATTGGGGGCTGAGCAAGCCACAACCTATCTGATTGATACCAAGCCTGTCCCGGTTGTGGGTTACAAGCGTACTAAAAAACGTAGCGACTTTCGTGGGAGCGCTGAGCATGGCTACTGTGCGAGCCGCATATTTCGGCTATAAATTGGTCATGATTACGACATTGGATGGACTGGCTGTCGTTTATGATCTCGTCCCTGCTAACACGGAGAAACGTCAAGCCACCGAAGCCGTCTTGGATCATATCAGGAACGCAGACCTGATTGGTAATAACAGTTTTTTGGGTGTTGAATGGCAGGCGCAAATTGCCCAGCAAACCGGTAACACGATCACACCCAAGCGCAAAAATCAGAAAATCCAGCATCCTGATGGTTTTGAACGCTTGCTCAATAGTGTCCGTGAGCGCATTGAAGGTGTTTTTCACGAACTTCAGAATACTGGTCGCAATACTAAGCGCCTTTTGGCAAAAACGGTTACGGATTTCGTCACCCGCGTGATTGCCAAAGTCACCACTCATTTGTTTAAGCATATTTTGCGCTTTTCCTACGGTATTGATATCCAGACCTTTCAATCTTCAACTGATTTTGCTGTTTAATTTCACATAGAGCTAGAGCGTATCATTTTTCGTAAACATCATGGTTTGTGGAATGATTTCAGTAATATGCCGCTGTCGCCCAAGGCATCTGTGAATTTTTCTGTCGTGATAATGTATTTGTTATGATCAATCGCATCTGGTGAATGAATTAACGCTACCGCCAATATGTCATTGACTTCTGCCGCACCGTGATTCCACCACGTCGTAATTTTGGCCCCCGGTGATGAGAATGCCTGAGGTACTAACGATTGAATGACCTGATTAACGTACCGTTGCGCATTTTCGGGTTCAGCACCCTTCTTTAATATCAGAACATAAGCCACTTTGAGTGTTGCGAGGTATTCTTTAGATAGCGGTTGTTGAGTTTGTTGATTCTCGGGCGAACTGATCGTACCTCCACCAACTGCCGGGGTGCTCGGTTGCGGTGTGTTTTGTCCGGCACTAAAATTAAACTTTGAAATCGTTCTATACAACGTTTTTTCACGTTCATAATTTATTTTATATAGAAGATTACTCTGAACAACTGGAGTCATATCACGCACCTTAGCTTGCACTTGAGGATAATTGGGATTGAGTGCCATCACCTGTTCAAAACAAGCTAGCGCAAACCCATAGTCTCCTTTCCAAGTAAATGTATCTGCAAGTGCATACCATGCTTCAACATTACGTGGCGCATCATTCAGTATCTGCTTCAATAGGGCAATCCCCTGACCGTAGTGCCCATCTGCTTTCAGTTGGTGCGATTGTTGAATCGCGGAGTTGATGGCGTCAGCCGCAGAGTTGGTAAGATTGATTGGTTTCAGGGGTAGAAACTGTGCGACATGCAAGGTTTGTGGGGATGTACCCGGCTCAGGTTCAAAGAAAGTTACCAACTGAACAGAAAAGGCATGAGCATTTGTATCAGCATTTTTTATTGATGCGTATTGGATGTAACATGAAAGGTGTGCAAAACGTCGGAATAATTTCGTCAATGTTTTCTGTTCGTGTGGGATTCGTGCTGTATCGTTGGCAACAGTCATATTGTATTGCTGTTGTGGTGAAAGCTGTTGCATCTGCGTGTAACAATCTGGATTTAACATAGCAAACATCTCCCATCCTTTTCGAAGACGTTCATTGGGTGGGATGACGCTCAAGTCAAATTCGTCAAAAATTACCGCAAGCACGCGTATCCTTTGAAGCGGAATTGGCAAACCGGTGGCAGTCGGCTGTGCAGATGGAATTTGGGGTTGAGATTGTTGGGTTTGTTGAGCCTCTTGCGCTTGTTTTGCTTCTAACATCAGGTCAAGAACGATTGAATTCGCACAGAGGGTCAAATAGGTTATGTCGCCTGCATTCATCCACAATATGATTGTATGATCAATTTTTCGCTCATACCCTTGATCATTTCGATAGTTAACCGTTATGCTTTTCAGAGTGCCTTGCTGTGGTTGTCCAGTTATTCGGTCATAAGGAAAGTTCATATGTAACTGAGCG
>RFIA01000267.1 GCA_003695675.1 Chloroflexota bacterium | reverse complement strand
TCGTCGAGTTCATCAAGCGCCGTCATCACCGGCGAGAAATCCACGTCGTCACCGGCGGCAGCGCGGTAACGTGTCGCCGTCTCGCGCAATTCGGCAGCGAGTTTGCGGAAGTCGAACGGGTGCAGTGGATTGTTGAGGACGCGCTGTATTGTCGCGGTATAGACGCGCAGGTCGCGCATCAGATTGTCTTTGTCCGCGATCTCAAGTGTGTCATTTTCCGTATGCCACGCGATATTCGCGCCGCAACCACCGACCGGGTAATATCCTTTTTCTTCGATCAAATCTTTCGGCATCGTTGATAGCAGCATGAAGAAACTCGAAATGCCGATGTTGTTGAACGAGTAATCGCCGGCTTGATGGGGACGTTCGCCCTGCGCATCTTTGCCGGTCACATCTTTGATGGCTTGCACACAAAAATCTTCGGCTTCCTTCATCCACGAGATGTCGTAATATTCCGTCGCCCACCGGCAGCCCGGCGAGTCGATGTTGATTTGTGCGATGCAATTGCGGGCGAGGTCGAGGCCGAAGTTGTCCACAAACCATGTTGACCCGGCGTAACGTCCGGTCGAGTGCCCCGGCCACCACGCGACACGCAAACTGCGGGCGAGGTCGGCGCGATTCTCGTGGAAGATGCGCGCTAATTCCAACAGTGTCGCATCGCCGACGGCATTGTCGCCAATGCCGACATCCCACGAGTCATAATGCCCGTGGACGAGGACGAAGCGTTCCGGTTCTTCTTGCCCTTGAATGTCGGCGACGATCACCGGGCATTCAAACCAGCCTTCCTTCATTTCGGTATGAATCGTGACTTCGAGTTCGCCAGCATCTTCGAGTTGTTTGAGCAATGCTTCGCCATCGGGGCGGCTAATCGAGACGACCGCCGAACGCGGCTGCCGGTGATAATTGTCGAGGTCGGGCGCGCCCCAAATCGTCGTGCAAATGCCCCAGTGAATATCGACACCGGGATTGATGTAAATTTGCGCCAAGGCGCCGCGACTCTCGAACAGGCTGACCGGCGGCGGGCCACCATACCCGTCGATGATGACGATCTTCCCAGCGACATCTACGCTGCTAGCGGGGGTGACATCGAACAAATCGACCGTGCGCGGCGAGTGCATACTCGGTATCGAGACGACTTTGCCGGTGATGCCTTCCGGCGGCGTCGTAACCGAGAAGGCCGGGCTTTTGGCGCGGATTTGTTTGTCGCCGACATGCAGCGATGATTTGACCGGCACGCTCAAAAATAATTCCGGCGTATAAACCGTGTGCGGCACACCGAATGATGCCAGTTGGTCGGCGATGTATTGCGCGGCGATGCGTTCATCTTCGCTGCCCGATTCGCGCACGAGTGTCGTGAAGCGTTCGATGAGCGCCCATGGCGCATCAGGAGAGAGTGAGTTGAGTAATTGTTCTTCAAGCGAGGCTTTTGTTGGAGCGTACATTATGGACATAACAATTTTTCCTGAAATGAATGTTGTCGAATACAATTTAGATTGGGTGACGCTGTATGTTCGAGCGAAGTGCTTCAGGTGGCGCGACATAACCGAGCGCGCCTGAAATTTCGTCTGCCGCTTGCCGAATCAATTCGATGTAGTGTTCGATGACATCGGGCGGAAAACGGTCGGACGGCCCGGCTATCGAAATCGCCGCCACGACGACACCTTGATAATTGCGAATCGGCGCCGCTATCGAGTGCGCCCCGGGATCAAGGTCATCGACAGCGACGACATAGCCGTCACGCCGAATTTGTTCGCACACCTGCATTAATCGCTCGCGTTCACCGGCTTGTGCATCATCTGAGTACATACGATCTAAATACGATGTGCGCTCATCGTCATCGATATGGGCGAACAAGACTTTCGGGATGCCGCCTTTGTCGAACGGCGCACGCCGCCCGACTTCAGCATATAGGCGCACCGAACGCGGCGACTCGCGTGTGGCAACACATAAAACTTCATCGCCACTGATGACGCCGAGAAAAATGCTTTCGCGCGTTTCGGCGACGAGTCTGTCCATCACCGCCGCGCTGACGCCCAACAGACTCGTGTTATTCTGGACATGTTGTCCGAGTTCGAGCAAGCGCATTCCCAATCGATACCGCCCATGTTCATCCCGTTCGGCCATCTGATGTTGTTCCAATGTGAACAGGATGCGAAAAACTTTATTTTTAACCAGATCGGTTTCTTCTGTGATTTCGGCCAACGACAATCCATTTGGATTGCGCTTCAAAATGTCGAGTATGCCAATGGCATCTTCGATGACGGCAATTGCGTAATCCGCCACTAAACACCTCTCAATGTGGCATTATACTCAGTATAACGCTGTTATAATTATCATGTTTAATGTATCCAATTCACCGCAAATTGTCAAAAATTGGTCTGCAATGCCGCATAGCGACACATCATGAGGAGATTGATCGTGAAACAACGACTCAAGAATAGCAAAATGATCACAAGTGTATTGATAGTTGCGATTGTTGTCATTGCTGCGCTAGCGACACGTTTCGTCGCCGACGATGATTGTTCGATAGCGGCGTGGTGGACGGCGAACGAACCCGTCACCGATGACTTTTTCGATACGACAGTCATCGCGATGACGGCGCCGGTCGGCGTCCTTGAACCGTTGCTGCGGCAGATGCTCGATAGTCAGACGCGAATCGCTGAGGCCGATGTTGCCCCCTGTGTCGCCGATGTTCATGGCAATCTTCTGGCGACGATGCAGCAGTTGACGAATGGGTTCAATCAACGCTTGCAAGGCAATGAAGATGCAGCCGCCGATAGATTTCGGATGGCATTCAATGAATTCTCGAAGGTGACAACTGTCTTGAATGCGCACGATGTGCCTTTCGACAATCGTCTAGGTGAGATGCTGAGTCAATTTTTCTTCTGATGCTTGCTTTGTGGCTTTGCGTTGAATCTTGCGATGCGCATTCGGAAATGCCTTGAGAAAATATTGCGAAAAAGGTTGCCTTTTTGTCAACACAAGGGGCATGTTTTGTGATAGGATTCGTTCAGGATTGAGTGAGAAGTTATGAGTTGCGAGTAATGAGCAGTGGGTTGTTGCAGTCAATTCGAGTTTTGCAACTGCTGCAACTGC
>RFIA01000266.1 GCA_003695675.1 Chloroflexota bacterium | reverse complement strand
TTCGCCTTTTTCTCCCCCTCTCCGCGTGCGGAGAGGGGGGCCGGGGGGTGAGGTTGGAAAGCATTCATCCTTAAGTTAATGCCTAAGTGACATGCCGTGCCCCTACAAACGGTAATTTCATCCACGAAATGAAATATTCTTGGTATACTTTGTGTCTTGGCCTTTCATTTTCTCTCAGGATTGATCTGAGACCTTTAATTATCAAAATAGTTCCAGTGAGGTATTGTAATGAGTCGCAAAATGTGGATTGGTTTATGGGTACTCTCGGTGTTGATGATGATGCGCGGCACGGTCGTGACGGCGCAAGATAACGGGCGCATCGATGTCAACAATTATGAGCGCACGATGCAACAGATGATATTCGAAGTCGTCAATTTTCATGCGCTCGGCGAGTTCAATCTGCGCGTCTTTCAATTGGTGAATGCGAGCAACGACCCGCTCTACATCGCGCCCTTGCTCGATGTGGGCTATTTCACGCTCGGCAGCAACGATCTGCATTTCGAGATCAATCGCGTCTTGAGCCATTTGACCGGGCAGCCGTTCGGGCCGAATTGGACAGCCTATTTCAATTGGGCGGGCGAGAACGACATCGCCACCCCGCCCGGCTACGACGCTTTCAAAGGCCGTTTGTTGGCGACGCTCATCGACGAAGACTTCCAGCAATTTTTGTATCCCGGCGTCGAAGAAAATGCCCGCATCAATCTGGCCGAAATCGTGTGGGGCGGCGTCGCCGTTGACGGCATTCCGTCGCTCGTCAACGCCCGCCAAATCACGCCGCAAGCCGCCATGCTCGAAGGCGAGACGCTGCCGCAATATTGCCGCGAAGACGACTGCCGCTACCCCGCGCCGGACGAACTCGTCTTCGGTGTCAGCATCAATGGCGATAACCGCGCTTATCCGTTGCGCGTGCTCAATTGGCACGAGATGTTCAACGATGTGATTGGCTTCGCGCCGTTGTATGACGCGCCGGGCGGGGACGCGCTCTGCAACTTCCGCGCCCCGATTGTGTTCGACGCGATTGCCCGCGATGGCGATGCGTGGGTCAACATCATCGGGACATCGCCGGGCTGCCCCGTCTCCGACGGTTGGTTGGCCGTCGATGCCGTCGAATGGCTCGACAGCACATGGGACGATGTGCGCCCACAATTGCCCGACACCAACGACGGCGACATTGCACTTTGGTCGGATGTGCGCGTGGCCGGGCGCGTCGTCGGTCAACCGATTATGCTGGCCTACTGCACCTTGTGCGGGTCGGGCGTGTTATACAACCCGGTGATTGATGATCTCGTCGTCGATGGCGAATCGTTGGGCACGGTCGCGCTCGAATTTGGCTCGACCGGATTGCTGATGCGCTCGAACAAATTGATGTACGACCGCACGACCTTCACCGTCTGGAATCAAATGACGGGCGAGCCGGTCGTCGGCAAATTGGTCGACAGCGGCATCCAACTCGAACGCTTGCCGGTCGTCGTCACCGATTGGGCGACATGGCTCGACCAACACCCCGATACATCGGTGCTCAGCCTCGACACCGGCTATCGTCGCAATTATGAGAACGGCGCGGCCTATGCCGACTACTTCAATCGCGCCGAGTTGATGTTCCCGGTCTGGCAGCAAAATACCGAACAATTCGCCAACAAAGATGTCGTCTATACTTTGCTGCTCAATGACACCCCGAAGGCCTATCCACTCGAGTATCTCATCCCGGAGCAAGTGACGAACGATGTGTTGGCCGGCACCAATCTCGTCCTCGTCTCTCGCGAGACGCCACAGCGCGATTTCTTCGAGCCGGGCGGCGCATCGGTACGCGCCTATCAACGCGGCGACCACAGCTTCGCACCGGGCGCGTCGCCGTTTGAAGTCGTCGATGAACGCGGCGTCGTCTGGGCCGTGACCGAAGACGCGCTCGTCAGTCCCGACGGCGATTCGCTGCCGCGCCTGCCCGGTTCGTTGGCCTTCTGGTTCGGCTGGTACGGTTTCTTCCCCGAAACACAAGTCTATCAACCGGCCTAGCCGCCCGCAAAGAAAAAATGTTGCGAAAAAGTTTGCCTTTTTGTCAACACAAAACAGAACTTTTGTGCTATAACAGAGTCATGCCGAAGGTCACGCGGTCGCAGCACGGGCGGCGATGAGACAGGCCGCGCCGTCAGCCAGCCGGAGGGCGAGCCTGCCCGCCGTGACCCCAGAGCAGCAGCAACATGCGAACCGGGCGGATGGACGCATTCGCCCGGTTTGTGTCTTGGGTGTTATCCGGTCGATAGCAGAATATTTTGAACCGCGCGGGCGCACCACCCCACCCCCTAACCTTTTTCAGGGGTCGGTTTTTAACGTATGTTGTGGCAAGAGACGTTCGATGTTTAAGAGATGCCGCCAGAGACTGAAGTCTCCGGCTACCGGGCAAGACAAGTACCCTGAAGGGCACTGTTTAGGGTTATGGAAACAACCTATCTTAGTGAATATGCGACGGGCAAGACAAGTACCCCGAAGGGCACTGTTTAGGGTTATGGAAACAACCTATCTTAGTGAATATGCGACGGGCAAGACAAGTACCCTGAAGGGCACTGTTTAAGGGCACAAAAACCACCAAGTTGTCTAAAATTGCGCTCCAACAGCCTGCTTCAGCAGGCTTGGTATTTCGGTAGCCGGATGGCTTTTAGCCTCTGGCGGC
>RFIA01000265.1 GCA_003695675.1 Chloroflexota bacterium | reverse complement strand
TTCCACAAGCCCGATGGCATCTACACGGCGATGGATTGGGAAGTGTATCCACAGGGATTGTATCAAATCCTCAAACGTGTCCATGACGATTACGCCGTCTCCGCCATGTATGTCACCGAGAATGGCGCGGCCTTCGACGATGTGGTCAGCGCCGATGGGCACGTCCATGATGAGCGGCGGCAAAATTTTCTCGCAAATCATTACGAAGTCGCTTTGCGTGCGATTGAAGATGGTGTGCCGCTCAAAGGTTACTTCACATGGAGCTTGTTGGATAATTTCGAGTGGGCAGAAGGGTACACCAAACGCTTCGGCATCGTTTATGTCGATTACCCGACGCAACGCCGCATCATCAAAGATAGCGGGTATTTTTTGGCGCGGGTGGCGGCATTGTCGCAGCAGTGACGCTGAATAGCCGACGGCTGCACAGCAAACAACAGTAAAAAAGCGATTCAACGATGGAACAACGACGAGTCAATTGGTGGGCGATGGGCGGCGGTGTCGCCATATTTTTGATTGTGTTGACGGCAGTCTTTTTGCTAGTGGTCATCAAGCCGTTTGACGCCGCGATTACGCCGCCACCGACTCTCGACTCCGCGGCGCAACCGGCAGCACAGGCTGTCATTGCGCCGGGCGAAGTGGGTGTGTTGGTCGCCCAATTGGAACAACTCGGCGGCAACACACGCAGTGCATCGGGCTTCATCGTGGAGGACTTGCGTCGTTCGCTAGAAACCACGCCCTTCTCGAATATTCGTGTGCATGAATATCGCGGACGGGTCGCATCGCCTGCCGAAGCAATACAAGCGGCTGAAGACATCGGCGCGGCGGTCATCGTGTGGGGCAGCGACGACGGCGAAGAAATTATCTTAAATGTCGAAATCGGCGTGACCGCTTCTTTTCCCCATATCGGCATTGACCGTGATAAACTTGAGGCCGTCAGCAATGTTCGCGCCCGTATGACCGACCCGCGCCGCGAGTCTGTTGCGAGGCCGGTACTCGGTGTGCTCAACACATTGTATATCGCCAACGGGGACGGTTTCGACTTGATGCGCAATCTCGCTTTGGGCGCCGAGTTGAATACGGAAGATGTTGAATTGCTCGACGACACATTGGCCGTTCACACACAACAGTTTTACAATGCGTACTTTCATGATATTGCACGGGCCGGTCGGTTGATTGACGAAACGCTCAACATCGACCCGGCTCATCCGGTGTTGTACATCAATCGTGGTGCGCAGCGCCTCATCGCCGGTGACTTCGAGGGCGCGTTACAAGATGCACAATCGGCACAACGTCTTGGCCCAGACGATTGGGTTGAGCCGTTGTATATATTCGTGAATATTGCCTTGTTCGATGGCGACATCGACACCGCGATTACACATCTCAATCGTATCATCGCACGTCGCAGCGATGATTGGTTCCCGGTGTATACACGCGGCTCGCTGCATTATTTGAAGGGCGATTATGCCCTAGCACAGGCCGACATCGACCGGGCATTAGCGCTCGACCCACAGGCCAATTTCCCGTATGCCTTCGCGCTGATGCTCGCGCTGCGCGACGGGCGCATCGACGATACGGAGGCGCTCATCGGCGAGACGCTCGACTTGTTCCCGAATCCAACACTCGGCAATCGCATCTTGACGGCGACATTCGGCGAAGATTTGCCAAAAAATTTCCCGATTGATTATGGCAATACGCTGTCGGCATTCGGCAATGTACTGCTCGGACAATATGAGGCGGCGATTGATGATGCTGAAGCGGCGCTCGTCGTCAGCCCCGACCGGGCGGAGTTATACATGATACAAGGATTGGCGCATTGCAATTTAAGAGACTATGCAGCAGCAGAGATGGCCTACTCGCGAGCGATTGAGAACGACCCCGACCTCGCCGTGTTGTATTTGTTGCGGGCGGAGGCGCGAAAAAAGCTCGGCGGGACGAATCTCGTCGGCGCATTGAGCGATTTCGCCGTCGCCCGCCGCGCTGAACTCGGCGACGAATTTGCCCAACTCGTTGAAGATGGCTTCAACGATATTGTCACCTGCGAAAATTTCCTCGATGCGGCGGCATAAACGAAGCAGCTTTAGAACGGCAGCGTTGCAGTCGGGTCGGTCGGTTGGTCGAGGAAGCGGATCTCAAAATGCAAATGTGGCCCGGACGAATTGCCCGTACTCCCGACACCCCCTATCGGCTGCCCGGCGACGACGACATCGCCGCAGCGCACATTGATGCTGCTGAGGTGCCCGTAGAGCGTCGTGAATGGGCCGTGAGTCAACACAATTGTATTGCCATAACCGAAATTGTTCCACCCGGCGAAGATGACGCGCCCGCCATTGGCTGCGAACACCGTCGTGCCCGGCGATGCTGCGAGGTCAACACCGGTATGCCATGGGGTGAAACCGCGTACCCACGAACCATTTGGCAACGGCGATGTCCAAAATGTCCCGCCGGTGTTGGGTTGCCGTCCACAACTGCCCGGTTGCCCCGGCGCAAATGTGATGAAATCGCCACCGCTGCTGTTGCCACCGCCGTCGCCACCTTCACGGTTGACACCCGGATTCCACGCGATTTGCTCAGCTTCGCCGCCGGGAATGACGATGCGCGTCCCACTCGGTGGGACATCATCGGGCTGCATACCATGCAATGTCGGATTAAATTCCGAGTCAATAATCGTAAATGGATTCTCGATGTTGTATTGTGCGGCGATGCTGGCAATCGTATTGCTGCTGCCGACGGCCTGATGATACACACCGTCAACCGGCAGAATATTGAGGCTGCGTCCTGGCCTGAGCACTTGAATGATTGAGCGGTCGTTTGACCATGCAATCGTCTCTGGTTTGAGGCCGAAACGTTCGGCAATTGTGAAGATCGTATCGCCACGCTCAATCGTATATTGGATGACTTCGTTGCGCGGTCTGTCCGGGATAATCGTGAACGGCTCGGCGATGTTGCGTTCGATGCGGGTGATGACTTCCGGTTCTTCAATAACTTCAAGTGGGGTGTTGAGGATGCCGGCGATGACTTCTGCGTTGACGGTCGGCAATTGTTCCGGTTGTTGGTCAATCGACTCGACGGTGACGACAGTTTCCTGTGTCGGTTGTGGTTGCGGCGTGAAGGTTGCGGCGATGGTCGGTTGTTGGTCAATCGTCGGGGGGGGTGTTTCTGGGTCACCATTGCTGTTCAACAGCAAGAAGACCGTCGCGGCTGTGAAAGCGAGTGTCCCCAACAAACTGAGCCAACCGAGCACACGCCGCCACGTCGAGACCGTCTGCACCTTGCGAAATGTTTGTGTGGGATGTGTATCTTCTAGTGGATCGATTGGTGGTTCAACAAATCCATCGCGATTGTACATGCAGCAACCTCATACAGAAAATATCTATTCACCTATCCGTGAACTTCGCAGTAGAGACGACGCATGCGTCGCCCCTACACAAAAGACCAGCAATCATCGATGATAACGAGGGCATAGCTTGCTATGCCCCAACCGAGTCGCCTTTCGTTGGGGTTTGGCTTGCTAAACCCGGTCATGGATAGCTGAATAGTTACTATAGAAAGCTCAACCAAGCGCCCTGTATGCTAACGTAGTTCACGGCAATTGACAATCGAAACTTCATGAGTGTGCCATGAAAATTTGACTTGTGCCGTCAGGCTACCGAAGTACCAAGTCCTTGATGATAACCCGTCGCGATGCGTTTTAATTGGTCGAGCACTACTCCTGTGAAGTTGGTTCGGCAGGGGCAGAAACTTCAGGCGTCACCTCCGGCGTGCTAGCGACTTCGGGTGTCTCTGCCGGGGCGACGACCTCCGGTGTGACTTCGGGCGTCGCTCCCGGCGGCAATACGTCCGGCGTCGCAATCGGTTCATTACGCAGCACATTGGAGATTTCACCCGGCGCGGCGAGGCCGAATCCGGCGGCGAATTGCGCGTGTTCATACGCCGCGATGCTGCCGCCTTCGCCCGGTATCGGCGCGATAAAACCGTCATTGTTGGTATCGTTGCCGAACAGCAACCAATCGATAAGCGTGTCGAGACGTTCGATTTGCACAGATGTGATATTGGCCGGGTCGCCCCGCGCGATTTCAAAGCTGATGCCGCGTGCTTCCGACGCCCACTGTGCCATATTGCGTGCTGAGACGAGGGTGTGCCCGGCATGAGCGACAACTGCTGGAATCGTGTCCGGTGCGTCGATAGCCGCTTGCGCCGCGCGTATCGTCTCTTCGATATAACCGAGCTGGTCGCCATTGGGCAATAAACCGAAACCATCGCCGGGATTTTGTGCGCGGCCATCGCCATTGACATCGCCGAATGTCTCGAACTCGCTGCCGACGATGATATTGTAGATGTGCTCGGCATGACGCTGCGTCCCTTCGCTATTGCCTGCTTCATGATTGAAGACGACATGATCCATGTGACGCCGCATTTCGTCGATTTGCAAACGCAGCCCGACGGCGTAACCACGCTCACCCGGCGACGAGGCCGCCGAAATGCCCGCCGCGCCGATGTCGGCATTGATAATCGGCAAATCGGCGCCTGTGGCCAATAATTCAACGAGCGCCTCATGCGCCTCTAGGGGGACGATGCCCTCGAGCACAATATTGTCGCCCGGCTCAGGAGGATTCGAACCGCTTACAGCCTGCGCGATGACGAGACGATTGTAACGCCCGGCGAGATTGTCACCGGTCGGTGAGACATAATCGAGAATAGCGGAGACTTCCCCGGCAAGCGCCATCTCACCGAGCGCGAGAGTCTCTGCTTCGTCGGGCGAGATGAGGAACGCGAACAACCCATCGCCGTCGGGTAGTGGTTCACGAATCGCGGCATTAATCAGCAATTGGTCGCTGCGTCCGTTGACATCGCGGAAGGCGGCGGTGCCCGGCGCCTGCCCGAAATATTCAACCGGCAACGGCAACGGCGTCGGCTGCGGCGTCAGCGCGATGTCACTCGGCACCCCCGCGGAGACGAGTTCCGGCGCTTCGCCTTCGGGGACGACGCGGATTGTCCCGGCCATGCCGAAGCCACCTGCCGAACCGTGAAATTCACAGAAGTAGGGGATTTCACCCACTTCGTCGAATGTCACCGTGAAGACATCGTTGACGAGCATTGTGTCCGACCGGAAAGTCGCGAAATCGTCGGCAGTGACGGTGTGTGGTGCGGCGTCGAAATTCGTCCAAATGACGGTCGTACCGACGGGAATCACAATATCGGTTGGATTAAAGAGGAAGTTCGCTACCGGTACGGAGAACTCGCCCTCTTCGACTTCGACTTCGGCAATTTCGACTGTGCCGCTGTTGGCGATGAACCATGTATGATACGTCAAGATACCGAACAACGTCGCCAACATATACAGCCCATAGGCAGTACGCATGTACGGTTTGTAGTTGTTGAAGCGCATGAAATGCGGCACGAGATTGTTGCCGCGTAGCATCACGAATGTGCCGAAGCTGAAGGCGCTAATCCCGATGAGAGCGTGTACCGAGACGACGCTGTAATAAGCGAGATTGAGATTGTCCGGCACGCCCGGCGCGGCGGTGTCGATGAATGACCCAATCATGATGAGCAGCACTTGCAAAATGTTGATGCTGACGCCGGTCGTCTGTACCCAGCGATGCACCTCATATTTTTTGAGCACGGCCAGCACGGCGCCAATCGTCAACAACACGCCGACGAAAATACCGAGCAATAATGAAATGTCGGATAAGACCGTCGCGCTTGTGCCTAGAAAACCATCCGCATTGAGATTCATGTTGCCATTGCCCCTTCCTGAACATCCAACGCCACCGACGTTATTATAAACATGATCGCAAAAATGTGCTTGTCATCGCAAAGAGAAACCACTCTTCGTCAGAGTGGCTTCTATAGAGTGATTTCTATATTACAATTTACAACGCTGATTTGTGGGAATATGGATGACTCGTCGTTTAGACGATTGGTTCGAGCACCGTGATTTCGCAGGTGCGTGTGTCGCCGCGTCTACAAAACGAATCCGGCACTGATGGGTTGTTGTCGCTGCATTGCATGGGACGAGCGATTGTTCTACGACGGAGTGACAGATGTTAGCTCATCGAGTCGATTTGCATACGCGCTTCCGGTTGTGCAACGATGTCATCATCGACAACATCGCTGGCTTCTAATTCATCCTCGCTTTGATACATCAAAACAAACGACGTGATGAGCAAGAACGCTGTCAACGATAGCAGTGGAATGCCGATGAAGCCGCCCCACTCAATCCAACGGATGCTGCACGATACACCGCCGGAACACACACTGCCCGCTTCTTCTGTGATGCGATACCAGAGCAAATTGTGATAGGCGGCGATGAGCAGACCGGGTATCGTGAACGGCAGTACATAATAACGCAGTCGTCTTTCGCCGAGCAATATTGCCACGCCGAGCACAATCACGAGGGGATACATGAGGATACGTTGATACCAGCACAATGTACACGGGATGAAGTGCCGCACTTCGCTGAAGTACAGGCTGCCCGTCGTCGCGATGATGGCTTGCCCCCACGCGAAATAATGAAAATGTGTCGCCAACCAGCGCACAACAGACTCCTTTCCGATAACGGAATAGGGAACCGATTGCATCGAGTCTAACAAGTGGCGTGAAGTGGCTAAAGTGCAATCAGTCATCCAAGCAGCTGACAGATGACATGTTGTCGGGTTAAAATTAGTTGCTTGGGTTCGGCTTCAAATCATTAGCCCCAAGAAATTCAGCGACATCATTAAAGACATTGAAGAACAATGGCGTACCCGCAAATGACAACGGCGATACGGGACCGGTTGTCATGAAAGAATATTCACGGGATTCTACATCAAATGATGAATGCGGGTCCCGGAAAAGGCGATACAAATCAATAGCATTACTACGCCCGCCGACCAATTCGCTTAGTGACCTGAATTCTGTGCCCATCCCCAGACCAAAGCCGAAGAAGAAAATACGTAGTTGTTCAACGATCTCTCGATGCAAGCTAGATAGTGTTTGGCTGATGAACATCCATCCAACACCATATTTACGTGTAGTACGTGCTGCGTCAATTAGAACGCTACGAATAGCCTCTTCTTCTTCATTATCAGAACGTTCGCGTTGTGCTAGCCGATGTGCTTCGTCTATAAGAACCAACGTGTTTAGTGTTCTATCATCTTGATAAGCATTCTCGGCAGCAGATCTGATTCCTTCAAGTAAACGTCTGATGACTAAAGTTTGTATAGTTTTATTCCAATAAAGTTTATCCTGATTCTCTGTGCCTTGTTC
>RFIA01000264.1 GCA_003695675.1 Chloroflexota bacterium | reverse complement strand
CGTCTTGATTGAAGATTTGCTCACGCGGGCGCAATGTTTCGCCTTCGTCTACAAAAAGAATGCCGAACGGCCCCTCGGACGAACTACTGTAACCAGCCAGCAAGCGAATCGGTGCATTGCGCGGGTCAGGGTCGAAGACGACAGCGTTGGCTTCACTTGATGTGGTGCGTGCGGCAAATGACTCGGGGTTATCTTCAGGAAGAACACCAATCATGTTCACTTGTTGCAATGTGGGCTGCGGCTCATTGACGACCTGCCACAAGATGACCTGACCGGCGGTGCAAACATTATCGTCCGGGTTACCCACACCGCATCCGGCAGATGCTGCATATTGCCCATCAGCGCTGAAGGCGACACTGTTGATGCCGTCGAGGTCGAGCACATCGCTGACGAAGAGCGGTGTTGTGAATGTGCCGATACCCTGCGCCACATCCCACAATCGCAGACGACCATCGGCATAACTCGCCAATGCCAAACGCCGGTCGGGGCTGAGGGCGACGCTCGTCACTGCGCCGGTATCTACATCTTGAAAAATGGCGACCGGGCCGGGGCTGACGGCTATTTCACTGAGTACCGCTCGGCTCAATTCAGATACGCTGTCAAACGGTTCGGCTTCCAACGCCAGTGCAATACCGAGAAAGACATCACCGGCTCTGAAAGCATCTTGTGCTGAACGCAATAATAAACGGGCGTTGATTTCAGCACGCGCAGACTCAGCATCGACCTGTGCGGTGGCGCGGCTATCGGCCTCGTTTTGCGCATTTTGAAATTGTGTGAACGAGACAATCACGAGCACGATGGCGACAATCAACGAGACGACCAAGACACCGACGAGATAACGCAAGCGACTCGCGGCTTGTCGTTCGAGACGCAGCGCTTGTTCTTGCCGCACATTTTCGGTCTGATGACTGCGATTGATATAAGCGCGGTGCAACGCTGTCGCCGGGGGTGATTTGTGTTCGGCAGCCGCCAACCATGCTCGCGCCTCCGCGATTTCGGCGCCGGTCAGCAAAAAACCCTCATCACGATTGCGGTCTTCCCACTCGCGGGCGCGTACCAACAAGCGTGTATGAAATTGCACATGGTCGATGTCGGTGTCGATGGTTTCGAGGAGTGTTTGCACCGCCCCGTTGAAATTATCCGTCTCGCGGAAGAAAAGCCAATTGAGATGCTTAATCCCTCGCCAATTGTCACGCGCCTGAGTCTCCCACGATTTGTCGAACCATTCACCGGCGATGGCACGTTCATCAATCTCGCGATGAATGATGGGGATGATGCGTTTGTTGTGCGCGAAAGCGTGATAAATTTCGTCGTTGCAAATTTCGGAGGCGAGCGCGTCGGGGCTGATGACGAGGATGAAGGTATCGGCAGCTTCGATGGCGGCGTGAATCTCATTGAGCCAATCGACACCGCGTGGAATATCCTCCCAATCGACCCACACATCGCGGCCAAGTTGCGAGAGCACACCATGCAAGCGCCGGACAAATTCAGTATCTTTGCGCGAATACGAAATGAATACATCGGTCATAGAGTCCCCCTGTTAGCTGAGACTCTATTCTAACAGCATTTCCCATTCGCGCATGACTGCATCATCTGAGATACAGCCTATTGTTTGTGAGGTATTATTCGATTGTTGCTGAATTAAACGCGAGAGATGCCGAGGAATGGGAGTAAATCCCTTAAAGCAGTATCGTATCCTTATCATCCATAATTCTCACTCCAACAGCATATCCCACTCTTCCATCATATCGGTGAGGGCAGCCTCGACCTCCGCATATTGCGCACCGAGTTCGCTGATGCGGTCGGCGTCACCGGCGGCGCTTGCTTCGTCGATGGCGGCGGTCAGGTCGTCGAGCTGCTGCTCAAGCGCGTGGATTTGCTGCTCAAGCTGTGCGACGCGCTGCTTGGCTTGATACGGCGTTAGGTTATGTTTGCGGTTATTTGATGGCGGTGCTTCGCTGACTGTATCTTCAGAGCGTCGATTGTTCTTGCTCGCTTCAGGAGACGGAGATGGGGCATGCCGCGCCGCGATGTATTCGGCATACGTCCCCGTGAAGACGGTCAGTTCGCCCGGCTGCGCCGCCCATATCTGCGTCGCGAGCGCATCAATCAGATAGCGGTCGTGGCTGACGAGCAAAATCGTCCCGTCAAAGGCCGCGAGTACCTGCTGCAAAATTTCTTGCGCCGGAATATCGAGATGATTGGTCGGCTCGTCGAGCAGCAAAAAATTCGCGCCCATCAACGCAAGTTTCGCCAACGCGAGGCGGCCCCGTTCGCCGCCGGAAAGTGTCTTGACCGGACGGAAGACATCATCGCCACTGAACAAAAATTGGCCGAGATAATTCCGCGCCTCGCTGATGGGCAAATTCTCGACCGTCAACAGTTCGTCGAGCAGCGAATTGTCCGGGTTGAGGCGTTCGTGCGCTTGCGCGAAATATCCGACTTCGACCGACGCGCCGAGTTGTGTCGTCCCGGCGAGTGGTTCGAGTTCGCCGAGAATCGTCTTGACGAATGTCGATTTACCGACGCCATTCGGCCCGATGAGCGCCGCGACTTCGCCGCGAGTCAGCGTGATGTCCGGCACATGCAACAACGGCACGCCATCATCGGCGTAACCAATCGACAAGTTCTCGGTCATCAGGACTTTGTCGCCACTGCGTTTGTCGGTCGCTATCTTCAAGTGCATATCGCGATGCGTGCGCGGCCGTTCGATGAGTTTGCCGCGTTTGCGCATCGTGTCGAGCTTTTTCTGTCGTCCTTTGGCTTGTGCGGTCAAACGGCTGCCCATGTGCTTGCGGATGAAGGCCTGTTCTTTGGCGAGGAATTCTTGCTGCGCTTCGTATTCCTTCAGGCGACGTTCATAACGCGCTTGGCGTTGGGCGACATAATGGCTGTAATTGCCGCGATAGATTTCGAGCGTGCCGAAGTCGAGTTCCCACACGACCGTCGCCACATTGTCGAGGAAGTAACGGTCATGACTGACGACGAGCACCGCGCCGGGAAAATCTTTGAGATAATTTTCCAACCACTCGACCGACTCAATATCGAGATGATTCGTCGGCTCGTCGAGCACGAGCAAATCCGGTTCTTCGAGCAGCAGCCGCGCTAGCAGTGCGCGGGTCTTCTGCCCGCCGCTGAGATGCGCCAACGACTTGTCGTATTCGTCCGCCGAAAAGCCGACGCCAGAGAGCACCATCTTTATCCGCGTTTGATAGGTATAGCCACCGGCGCGGTCGAACGCATCTTGCAACACGCCATAGCGTTCGATGAGACGCTCGTCATCGGCGAGCGCATGTTCGAGTTCGGCGAGTTCGGCCTCTTGACGGCGCAAATCGGCGAAGGCTTTGAGTTGCTCTTCCCACAGCGAATGGTCGCCGACGAGTTCAGGACGCTGCGGCAAAAAGCCGATACGTAAGCTGCGTGCCGTGTTGACCGTGCCGTTTGTCGGCGTGTCTGCGCCGATGAGCAGATGGAGCAGCGTCGTCTTGCCGCCGCCATTCGGCCCGACGAGCGCGATGCGTGCTTTGTGCGGAATCTCTAGCGTGATGCCCGCGAAGATGTCATGCGTGGCATACGATTTACTCAGATTGTGGGCAGTGAGTAGGGACATGATTCAGATGTCTCATCAGGCGATTTGATAACAACGTACACGCTGCCCCTACATCATGACTGTCACCGATAGGGACGCGGGACACGCATAGCGTGCCCCGTTCAGTATACAAAATATGTCACTACTCAGGCAATGTGTTTGCGAAAAGAAAAGCAAAAAGATTCCACACTAGACTCACGCAGTTGAGAAATCATCAGCCGGATGTTTGAACATCTGGCGGCACTTGTTACTGCGTGAGGGCTTCCAAGCGATCAATCATATCGGCCATGACCGCGAAGGTTTTCTCGACGGCTTCCGGCGTGGTCATATCGACACCGGCGATTTTGAGCGCATCAATCGGATAGACGGAATTCCCGGCGTTGAGGAATTTGAGATAATTGTCTACCGCGCCGGGGCGCTCTTCGAGGATGCCATCGGCCAAAGCGTGCGCCGCCGAAATCCCGGTCGCATATTGGAATGTGTAATAGGCCACATAGAGATGCCCGAATTGCGCCCATGTCGTGCCGGTGCGCGTCGGGTCGTCGGTCAATGTGCTGCCATACCCCTCGGCGAACAAATCGCGCATGATGCCGTTGAGGATGTCCGCCGTAATCGCTTGACCATTCTCGACGCGGGTGTGGACTTCGAGTTCAAAGCGAGCGAGTGTCGGCATGATGAAGAAGTAGCGATGGAAATTCGACATCGCTTCTTCGATCAACGCGATTTGGAAGTTGGCGTCGTCTTTGTGCTCGCGGAAGAGATAGTCGCGCACGAGCGCCTGATTGAAATTCGACGCGACTTCGGCGACGAACATCGAGTAATTGCTGTAGATATAAGGTTGCGATTTGCGCGTCAGGTACGAGTGCATTGAGTGACCGAGTTCGTGTGCGAGGGTGCTCAAGCCTTGCAAAGTATCGTCATGGCTCATCATGATGAACGGATACGTATCATACGTGCCGTAAGAAAACGCGCCTTGTCGCTTGCCTTGATTGGGATAAATATCGACCCAACGCTCTTCCATACAGCCGCGATGCAGCACATCGACATACGCTTCGCCGAGCGGCGCCATGCCGAGACAAATCCACTCGACCGCCTGTTGGTATGTGACGTGCGGCTGCTGTGTCGCGATGGGCGCCCAAATGTCATACGGATGAATCGTTTCAAGACCGAGCGCCCGCCGTTTGACATCCCAATAACGATGCCATGTCGGGAGATTGGCTTTGAAGGTGTTGATGAGATTGTGGAAGACTTCGGTCGGGATATTGTCGGGATAGAGCACGCTAGCGAGGGCGCTCTCGTGATGACGCACGCGGGCGAGCATCACATTTTGGCGCACAGACGCGGCGTAATTGCTGGCGAATGTGTTCTTGAAGGCGAGATACCCATCGCAAAAATGCTCCCACGTTGACTGTCGCGTGGCGCGGTCGGCGCTGTGCATCGACGTCATCCAATTCGATTGGGTGACCGGGATGCGCTCGCCACTGCTGCTGACGGCGTCGTCGAATTTGAGGTCGGCATTTGCCAGCAACGTCGCTGTCTGCGCGACCGTGCCGAACGGCTCCGACGCCATGCCGAGCACTTCTTCGACTTCTGCAGAACGGACATGCGCCGCATTGCGCAAGACATCTTCGATATAATGCGCGTAAACAGCCAGACGCGCTTCGTCTTGCACCCACTGCCGCAATGTCGCCGCACCTATCGTCAGCAGTTCTGGCTCGGCGAAGGCTTTGAGCGCCGTATACCGTGCGTCGAGACCTTGCGCCTGTGTGCTCATCTCTTTGGCTTGCTCATCGTCTGCGTTGACCGCGACCGACATCTGCGCATAAAACATGAGCATATCGACACGCCGCCCGTAATGACTCACCGTCTCGAACCAATCGGCGAGTTTCGTCGCGCTGTCGCCGAGATGCCCGGCGAATGCGCCGAGTTCGTCGACGCTGCTTGCCACCGCCTCGAATTCACTGTACCATGCGTCGCGAGTCGCGAAGACACTTTCGGCATTCCATGTGTGCTCGTGCGCAATCTCGTCACGCGGGGGGACTTGCTGTGCAACCGCCATCTTCAACTACTCCTGAACATTGCAAAGATTTTCAACGAGGGTAACGCAAACCCGTCGGCTTGCACAGTGCCAGCGTTATTTGTCCTGCTGCTCCCGCCACGCTTCAATAGCTGCCATCAACTCTCTTGTGTTTCTGCAGCGATTGTTTTAATTCTAAATTGGCGAAAAGTGTTTTGGACACATTGTCTAGTGTAGGCATAACGTGCGCAAGAGAGATGTGTCGGATGAATAACTGACGCAATAATTCTTCATGTTGATTGTTCTCTACTGATAGGCTAATTTTTCTGAGAAGATGATTCTGATTTGTGTCCGACAAAATGGTTTCAAAT
>RFIA01000263.1 GCA_003695675.1 Chloroflexota bacterium | reverse complement strand
GTGCAAGCCCCCTCTGTAGGGCAGTGTCTACGCGCGGTGACCGCAGTGTCTACGCGCGGAAACCGCAGTGTCTACGCGCGGAAACCGCAGTGTCTACGCGCGGAAACCGCAGTGTCTACGCGCGGGAGGGGTGGGGATGGGTATGAAAAACGAGCGCCTCGAAACAATTGAGGCTTAACTTGATGCGTAAAATCGCTTGATTACCCTCGTCGCTTCTACAAGCGATTGTTTTTTGCAACGGCAATGGCAAACCGCTATAATTGAGCGCGTTTCATGCTGCCCAGTGATTGACCTGCCGGTCAAGCGAATCAAAGGCTTGTTCTCATGCCCGTATCTGTCGAAGTGCGTCAAGTTGAATCGAAATCTGATTTCAAAACATTTTTTGAATTCCCGTGGCGGCTCTACGAGCATGACCCGAATTGGGTGCCGCCCTTGTTATCCGTCCGTAAAGAACTGCTCGACCGTGAGAAAAATCCGGCGTGGGAATATCTCGAAGGCGACCACTTCATCGCGTGGCGTGGCGACAAAGCGGTCGGCACGATCACCGCGTTGATTAACAAACGACACAACGAATTCCAAAATGAGCATATCGGTTGGTTCGGCACATTCGAGGTTTATGACGACCAAGAGGCGGCGACTGCTTTGCTCGACACGGCGGCGGAGTGGGTTCGGTCACGCGGGTACGACGCCATTCGCGGCCCGCAGAGCTTCACTACCCACGAAGAAACCGGCTTGTTGGTCGAAAATTTCTCGCGCCCGGTGATCTTGATGCCCTATAACCCGCCCTACTATCAACATCTGATTGAGGCCGCCGGTTACAAGAAAAATATGGACATCTACAGCTTCTACATCAATCGCGAGACGATGCGCGACGCCGGTATGGAAGACCGCCTTAAAAAGTTGACGGATTATCTGAAGAAGCGCGGCAAAATCACCGTGCGTCCGATCAATCGTAAAAATCTGAAACGGGAATTCACCCTGTTCAAAGAAATCTATAACGCCGCGTGGATTCAAAATTGGGGCTTCACGCCGATGACCGAACGTGAATTGGACGCCTTGGTCGAAAGTCTCGGCCAATTCTTCGACCCCGACCTCGCATTTTTCGCTGAAGTCGACGGCGTTCCGGCAGGATTTGTGCTCGCCATCCCCGACCTCAATCAAGTGCTGCTCCGCGCCTATCCGCGTCCCGGCGTGCCCGAAGTGGTGACACTCGTCAAAGCCGTTTGGCATTGGAAGATTCGACCGGTGATGGACTGGGTACGCATTCCTTTGATGGGCGTTAAACAACAATTCCGCGACACAGGTGTCGTCGCCGTGTTGTTTTATCACATCATGCACCGGCTTTTCGACAGCCGTTACCAACATGCTGATGCCGGTTGGATTCTGGAAAACAATCACGAGTTGATGAATATAACCGACGCGCTAAGGGCCAAGCGTTATAAAACGCACCGTTATTATCAGAAGGACTTTTGAGCGTTGTAGTACGAACCTCATAGTGGCAATAATACCCAACCCGGTCTACACTTGAGGGGAATAACAGCATCTTTTGGATTCATCATGGCAAAAATACTGGTTGTTGACGACGAACCACTGACAATTGATATGCTCACCGCGTATCTTGATTTGCTGGGGCATGAATCGGTCGGGGCACTGTCCGGACGGCAAACATGGGATATTTTGGCCTATCAAAAACCCGATCTGATCCTATTGGATATTATGCTGCCCGACACCAGCGGCATCGACATCTGCCGCGAAATGCGCACCAAGCCGGAATGGGCCGACGTCCCAATTGTGATGATTTCGGCACATTCGCCGCCGATGATTGAGGAAGCCACACAAGCTGGCGCGAATGATTATCTCAAAAAACCAATCAACCTCAACAATTTGAAAGATTCATTAAAACGCAACGGCATTGGTTAGTTCGCCAACTGCGCCATCACCGATTGGGCTGCGGCTTCGGCACTGCTCTCGCCAGAAACGACCGCAACCAGCGCGTCTTGCATCACCCGCGCTAATGTGCCCGACCGCAGCGACGGTGGCAATATAATCGCATGTTCCAACAATTCGGCGATAAACTCGCTATAGGCCGCGTCGTTCCCCCAACGCCGCAGTGCGCCGCGCTGCGACGGCACGAGTCCAATCATCTGGTTGTATGCGCTCTGTCGCTCGGCTTCCATCATCCACATCACAAATTCCAACGCGAGCGCTTGGCGCTCAACATTCGGCGTGACAATCACCCACATCCAACCATCAAGCGGCGTCATCGGCTGCCCCGAAGCCGAGGGCAGCGAGGCCACCTGCCAACGCTGCCCCGTCGCCGTGAGGTCGAGATAAATGCGCGGTGTGACCGATGCCGCGATAGGCGCGTTGGCAGAGAGAATCTCGCGATAATCTTCGGGCGACGTGTAGTCGATGACATTGCCATCAATCAATTCTTTGGCCGCCGCGTTTTCGTAAAAATTCAACGTGCTTCGCAACGCTTGGGGATCAATATTTTGCGTATCGCCACCATTTCGATTGGCAGCCACGAAATACTGCGTCAGAAAGACCTCATTGATGCCATTATCGTTTGCAATCGGGAAAATCATCGGCACTTCGTTGGCGATGATCGTGCTAAAGTCTGACGACGTGTAGGTGATCGTCGTCGGATACATGACGTGATGGACATTGAGCACGTAGGGCACACCATAGAGCTGGTCTTCAACCTCCCCCAATACGAGCACAGAAGGGAACAAGTCGTCAAACGACACTAGGCCTTCTATTGGTTGAATCAATTCGCTTTGAACAGCCACAATGAGGCTTTCTCGTGGCAAGAGGGTGACGTCCGGCAAGGCGCCCGGCGCAACAGGCGCAGCGGCCCGCAATGTAGACATGATGCCGCCGGTAACACCGACACGCTTGAGCCGAGAATTGACAACAACATCGGTATGCGCACTTTCAAAATCGCGGATTTGCTCGTCTAGCAGAATATCAATCGCCGTGTTACTTGGCGGGCGCAGCACGTCTGGCCACCAGACGGTCAATTCGACCGGGCCGGTCGAATCGTCGGTGACTTCTACCGGTGGCGCCGTAGTGGCTGATTGTTCCGTCGCGGCGGTCGCGATGGGAGTCGCAACGACTTGTGCTTCTGTTGTGGCGGCGGGGGGCGTATCGCCAGAGCAAGCCGTGATGAGAAAGGCGACGACTACGCCGACAACGGACAGACGAAATCTGGCGTGACTTACCGAAGACCTCAATGTGTGAAGCGCCACAGAATGACTCCTATCGATAATGAACCACAAAGGCGCACAGAGCGCCAAGAAAATCAATAGGACTTACACAATCGGGTATTTTATGCCTTGTCGCCAGACATTGAAATGTCCGGCGACGAAATACCGAACCTGCTACACGTAGACAGAGCAGTTCCTAAAGGGGTTATTGGGGGAATATTCGATCAAATACAGCCCCTTCAGGATACTTGTCTTGTACGGCAGCTGGAAACCGCTCTGTCTACGTGCGGAGAATTTATTCTCTGATGGTTTGACGATTTCTGAACTGCGTCAGTCCTATATATACATGAGAAAAAAACCGGTTATTCACAGTTTACTCAGAACTGGGTGACCCACGTACACTCCACAGGCTCTTTAGTGCTGCCTCGCGGCTCTGACACAGTTCAGAGGCCGAAGCCCGCGAGGCCCAACGCTGAGCAAACTACAAACAACCGATTGTGATTTCGTGCCCCCATCATAGCAGAGCATCCGCTGGATAGCAACGCATGAGCCTCGTCATTTCAAACGATTGGATGCACAGCACACAGGACATGGCATGCAAGGCACAACGGAACACTTTTTGTGGGGGCAGAGCGTGCTCCTTGCGCATCAGGTTAAGCCTGAGTTATTTTGAGACGCTCGCTGGTGAAATTATTCCCGCGCCTTTGCCAACAACATATCGATGACTTTCATGTTGTTGACGCCATCTTGCGGCAAGAATTTCGGCGGGCGATTATTGCTGAGTGCGTCGGCAAAATCTTCGACCATGATTTGGTAATGATTAGCCGGGTCGATTTTGATTGCTTCGTAGCTGCCCTCATGCCAATAACGAATGACTGTCTCCACACTCGCTTCGGGCACAAAACTGTCTTCGACGAGGATGCGCCCTTTTGAGCCGCGAATTTCATACTGATGTGTTTTCTGTGAGCGCAGGCTGCTGTCGAAGTGCGCAATCACGCCGGACTCGAAGCGCAATATCGCGGTGAGACGTTCTTCGACGCCGGTCGTCGCGCCCCAATCCGCGAACGCCTGCCCGTCAATCGGCTCTTCGCCCGTGAAAAAGCGTGCCGCGTTGATGCAATAACACCCGACATCCATCAGTGAGCCGCCGGCGAGTGCTTTACTCAAGCGAATGTTGCTTTCATCACTCAGGCGAAAAGAAAAGGTCGCGCTGATGACATGCACATCGCCGACTGCGCCGTCGTCAAGCATTTGTTTGACCCGTTGACTGCGCGGATGAAAGCGCCACATGAATGCTTCGGCGAACAACACACCGCGCTCAGCAAAAGCATCGACCATTGTCTGTGCTTCGGCGGCGTCGCTCGCGAGCGGCTTCTCACATAGCGTCGGCTTACCCGCTTCGGCGCATTTGATGCTCCACTCGGCATGGAGACTGTTCGGCAGCGGATTGTAAATCGCGTCGATGTCCGGGTCGGCGATGAGCGCTTCGTAGCTGCCATACGCCTTCGGGATACCGAGTTCGTCGGCGACGGCCTGCGCACTGTCGAGATTGCGACTCGCGATGGCGACAAGTTCCCCATTGCGCGATTGCTGAATCGCCGGGAGCACACGCTTGCGCCCAATATTCGCCGTGCTAATCACGCCCCATCGAATTTTGTCGGCCATTTGCCACACCTCCTGCTGTCAAAATAAAATGTGCGTTAATCAAAGGCTTCGAGCGTGCGGCGGGCGATGACGAGGCGCAGAATTTCGCTCGTGCCCTCGCCGATGGTCATCAAGCGCGTGTCGCGATAAATCCGCTCGACCGGGAATTCGCGACTGTAACCATAGCCGCCGTGAATTTGTATCGCGTTGCGGGCGACGCGCTCAGCGACTTCGCTCGCCATCAACTTCGCCATCGCCGCCTGTTTTGAAAATGGCTTCTCATGATCGCGCAACCACGCGGCCCGATAGACCATCAAACGCGCCGCATCGATTTCGGTCGCGGCATCGGCAATCATCCACTGAATCGCTTGATGGTCGGCAATCGGTTTGCCGAATGTGCGGCGTTGTTTGGCGTATTGCACACCGGCTTCAAACGCCGCCTGCGCGAGGCCGACACTCAACGCCCCGATGCTGATGCGCCCGCCGTCGAGCGTTTGCATCGTTTGATAAAAGCCTTGCCCTTCTTCGCCGAGCAGCGCATCAAGCGGGACGCGCACTTCGTCATAGCTCAGCATTTGTGTCGGCGACCCCTTCAACCCCATCTTCTTTTCGGGATGATGAATTTCGAGGCCTTCGACATGTTCCGGCTCGACCAACAACATCGAGAATCCTTTGGTGCCCGCTTGCTTATCCGTCCGCACCAATGTGATGATGACCGGCGCATATTTCGGATTCGTAATCCAGGCCTTCGCGCCGTCGATAATCCAACTATCGCCTTCTTTGACGGCGCTCGTTTGCACACTATTGGCAAGGTCGGAGCCAGCGCCCGGTTCGGTCAGCGCCAACGAACCGAGCACCTTGCCGCTCGTCAATTGCGGTAGATAGCGTTCTTTTTGTGCATCAGTCCCCCAACGCACAATCGGCCCGCAGCACAGGCCGTTGTGCGCCGCAAGCGACAACGCCGTCGAACCGCAAGCGCGTCCGAGTTCTTCCATCGCTATCGCGAGGCTGATCGTGTCGAGGTCTGCGCCGCCATATTCTTCCGGCACTTGTAATCCGGTCAAGCCGAGTTGCGGCATCTTGTTGATGGCTTCCCAGCGCAGCTCGCCGCTTTCGTCGACTTCCGCCGCATACGGCTTCAATTCGGCTTCGCAAAAGTCTCGCAGCGCCCGTTGATACATGCGCTGTTCTTCAGTCAGTTCAAAATCCATTGTGTCCATTTATCTCCCAGAAAATAAAACGGATCAACCGCCAAGACGCCAAGACCGCCAAGATAAAACAAGTAGCTTCTGCCGCATACCCTTAAATCGCCGCAGGCGATGTGCCCCCTCCCCGTACACGGGGAGGGGGTTAGGGGGTGGGGTTGCGCTTCTCTGCGATTCATAGATGTTCATCCCCTTTGATGTTCCCCCTCGCGACAATTGTACCATGCTGTCCACGAAGGTGTTCACGAACTCTCGCGGAACAGACCGACGCGATTCGATGTGCAAAGCGGCGCACCGTTGTTG
>RFIA01000035.1 GCA_003695675.1 Chloroflexota bacterium | reverse complement strand
CAGTAAGGGGGGGGCTGCCGCAAAATCGGTGGCGACTAAACTTAGTATTTCGCTCACTAGTATATTAGCAATACCTGTGCAAGATTCACCCGACTAGGCTCTGTTGACATTTGCGCTTTGATGCAAAAATAGGGGACAATCGTTGGGGTAACCCTTCAGGACATTGCACGCAATGCCCCAGCAACATAACAGCACGATTGCTCTGTTTTGACGCCACCTGATTCCTCATCAAGCAATGAAATGTCAACACAACTTAGTTACCTCAGTTCTCAGTCCTTCTTCACTCAGTCCTGAAAGAATCTTATCACAAAACATACGCCCCGTGTTGACAAAAAGGCAAACTTTTTCGCAACATTTTTTCAAGCGCTTTGTGAATGTTGATGATGATGAAGAATGCCCTACGTGATGCCCATATCGAGGTTCAACCTGCACACAAAGACCTGTAGCAATCGGCTGCGTGACGGTGTTAAACACGGTATACTGTTACGGATTTTCGACAATTGGCGAGGTACAACCTCGTCCTCATCGCAAGGTTGAAGCATGAGCACACATAAACAATCGATCATCATTGTGGGGGGCGGTATCTATGGCGCGACGGCAGCGCTATCATTGCGGCGGCGTGGTCACGACGTCGCCTTGTTCGACCCCGGCCCACTCCCACATCCCGACGCCTCATCGACAGACATCAGCAAAATGATTCGTATGGATTACGGCGCGGATGAATTCTACATGGAATTGATGGAGGCGTGCTTCCCGGTGTGGCGCGAGTGGAATCAAATTTGGGGCGAAGACTTGTATCATGAAGTTGGCTTCCTGATTATGACGCCGACGCTGATGCAGCCCGGTGGCTATGAATACGAATCATGGCGCTTGCTACAAAAACATGGGCATTCTGTTGACCGCATCGACGCGACAACATTGCGTGAGCGCTTCCCGGCTTGGAATGCCGATTATTATATTGATGGTTATTACAATCCGACGGGGGGGTGGGCCGAGAGTGGCGCGGTCGTCGCCCGATTGCTAGCGATGGGGCGAGCGGCTGGTGTGCAGCTCCATGAAGGCAAAACCTTTGCGCAACTCATCGAGACTGATAATCGTGTGACCGGCATCGTGACGGCTGGTGGCGAACAGCATCAGGCCGATTGGGTGGTCGTTGCGGCTGGAGCGTGGACACCGACATTGCTGCCATATCTGAGCGAGGTGATGTGGGCCGTCGGGCAACCGGTTGTTCATTTCAAACCCGAAAACCCCGATGATTATCGCCCACCGAAATTTATGCCATGGTCGGCGGATATTTCGCGTACAGGATGGTACGGCTTCCCGTTGAACAAAGATGGCATCCTCAAGGTCGGGCATCACGCCGTCGGGCGACGGGTACATCCGGCAGAACCACGCGAAGTGCTTGATGAAGAAATTGACCGGGCGCGGCAATTTTTGCGACACACCTTCTCACCGGCGGGGGACTCGCCGGTTGTCGGGACACGGCTGTGTCTGTATTGCGATACATGGGACGGCAATTTCTGGATTGACCGCGACCCGCAACGACCGGGTTTGATCGTCTCAACAGGCGGCAGTGGGCATGGTTTCAAATTTGCGCCGCAACTCGGCGAAATTGTCGCTGATGTGCTTGAGGGGCGACCGAATCGCTTCGCCGAGCGATTCGCATGGCGTGAACGCCGCGATTTGCTGCACGAAGATGCCCGCTATATGGCGGATTAATATCGTGAAGCAAAGCAAAAGACACAGCGCAAAAGACGCAAAGGTGTCATAAAGATGTGGATGATGAACAAATTGCCTGTTTTCCGTAGGAACGTGCTGCGCCCTTACAGACATCGATTTTTGGGCGAGTTGTGCCTTTCTTGGCGCTCTTGGCGTCTTGGCGGTTCAAATCGTTTTCCAAATACTTTTAGGGTTCTACAAAAATTAGGATCATCCCATGACACTCAAATTGATTGACAGTCATGTTCACTTTTGGGATACGAATACATTTAGGCTTTCGTGGCTCGATGAGCTTCCTACGTTACAACGCCCTTTTCTGCCGGACGACTTGCGTGAAGAAGTGGGCGACATCACGCTTGAGAAGCTCGTCTTCATTCAGGCGGAGGTCGCGCCCGATGAAGCGTTGCGCGAAGTCGAATGGGTAACTTCGCTGGCACAATCTGCGCCGGCGATTGCGGCGATTGCGGCGTTCGCGCCATTGGAGCGAGGCGATGCAGTGGCTGGCTATCTCGAACAATTGCAAGAACACACACTCGTCACCGGTGTGCGACGCTTAATTAAATCGGAGGCGTTAGGTTTCGCGACGCAGCCGAGCTTCATCGCCGGTGTGCAACAACTTGCCGCCTTTGACTTAAGTTTCGACATTTGCATTGACCACACCTATCTCGCCGATGTGCTGCAACTCGTCGCACAATGCCCGGATGTGCGCTTTGTTCTCGACCATATTGGCGGCCCCGATTTTACCGGGCGCACGATGCAGCCGTGGCAAGATCACATTACCGAATTGGCGCAGCACGACAATGTGTGGTGCAAGCTCTCCGGAATCCCGACCGACTCCGATGATGCGCGGTGGATAGACGATCATATCAAACCATTCATCGCGCATGTGATTGATGTTTTCGGGGTTGAGCGCGTGATGTTCGGCAGCGATTGGCCGGTGATGCGGCTGGCAAGTTCGTATCCACGTTGGGTTACCGTCTTACAATCGTTGACATCACACTTCAACGAGGCGGAACGGCATCAATTGTTTTATCAAAATGCGGCGGCATTTTATAAATTGCCATAACAACGACTGCTTTTTCTCCGCTATGGCGAAGCCACACAATTACAGATTACTGATTTGAAACATCCCAATTGGTTGACAGATTGTTGTGTTCGCGTTATATTTATTAAAATATGAACCGGCTGTTCAAATAATGAACTACTACTGCCGCATATTGGCAAATTCTGTTGAACGAGTTGGGGAGGCGCATCAGCGAATAAGCACAAACCATGTCCGTACAAATAACGAAATAAATTTCAAAGATTAGCACCCGAGGAGGTTAAAATATGTCGGGTAAATTATTCAAGCGGCAGACTATTCTTTACCTTATCTTGAGTCTCTTACTGGTCTTCGCATTCAGCAGTAGTGCCGGTGCGCAAGATAACCCACTCGTCGGCGAACTTGAAGGCGTCACATTACGCCTCGATCTTACCGCAGCAGATTTTGATTCGTTCGGTGAAGCCCCGATGCTGGCCGAGCGAGTCGCAGCTGGTGAATTGCCGCCGGTTGAAGAGCGCCTCCCGTCGGAGCCACTCGTCATCGAACCGCTCGACCAAATCGGTGAATATGGCGGTACATGGCGTCGCGGTTTTGTCGGCCCTGGCGATGGTGAAAATGGCAATCGTATCAATGCTTCTGACAAACTCCTGTGGTTCGACTTCACTGGTACACAAGTCGTGCCGAGCCTCGCAAAAGGTTGGGAAGTCAGCGACGACGGCACGGTCATCACCCTGTTCTTGCGTGAAGGCTTGAAATGGTCGGACGGTGACGACTTCACCGCCGATGATTTCACATTCTGGTTCGAGTGGTTGTACAACGACGACCGCATCACATCGCTGATTGCAGACATGGCCGTCAACGGTGAACAAGGCCGCGTCGAAAAGGTTGATGACTACACCGTCAACTTCATCTTCCCCGCGCCGAATCCGCTCTTCGTTGAATTGCTGGCTGGCGACACACTCATCGGTGGTGGGCAATCTGTCCGTCAATCTGGCCCGGCGAATACATTTGGCGCCTATGCCCCATCGCATTATCTGAGCCAATTCATTCCCGAAATCAGTGGCAAAACCGAAGAAGAACTGAACGCCGAAGCCCAAGAAGCCGGTTTTGAAGATTGGGTGACCCGTTTCCACTTCCTCAAAGATTGGCAACTGAACCCGGATGTGCCGCGTGTTGGCCCCTATGTCACCGTCAATCCAATCAATACCGATACATGGGTGATTGAACGTAACCCGTATTATTGGGCAATCGATACCGCGGGCAATCAACTGCCGTACATCGACCGCATTGTCTTCACCCTCGGCGACCCGCAAACGATCACACTGCGTGCTATGGCTGGCGAGATCGATATGCAAGCGCGTCATATCTTGTTGACGGAATTGCCAGCATTGATCGAGAATCAGGAATCGGGCAATTACACCTTGCATCTCGACACGGCCATTAATGGTTCAGATGCCGTCATCCAACTCAACCAAAGTTACAATGCCGATCCTGAAATTGCGAAATGGTTGACGAATGTCGATTTCCGCCGTGCACTGTCGATGGGGCTTGACCGCGATCAAATGAATGAGGCCTTCTGGCTCGGCACAGGTACACCCGGTTCGGTTATCCCTGGCCCGATCAGCCCACAAAATCCCGGTGAAGAAACTTATCGCAATTTATGGTCAACACTTGATGTTGAGCGTGCCAATCAATTGCTCGACGAAATTGGTCTGAGCGAGCGCGACGACGAAGGTTTCCGCGTCCGTACCGACAATGGCGAACGTCTGCGGTTTGAATTGCAAGCGATCAATTCCTTCTTGCCATGGGTACAGATTTCAGAAATGGCTGCCGATCAATGGGCACGCAATCTTGGCATTCAGGTTGATGTCGTTGAACTCGAACGGACGCTCTTCATCAACCGCGCCCGCGACAATGAACATCAAATGGCCGTATGGACGAATAATGGGTCTTCGATCTTGTATTTGTTCCCGCGCCACGCCATCCCGGTAGACCCGACCGAAGCGTTCATGGGGCCGGCCTTCGCCCAATGGTTCGTCAGTGGTGGTGAACGCGGCATTG
>RFIA01000262.1 GCA_003695675.1 Chloroflexota bacterium | reverse complement strand
CAAAAGGATTCACACTGATTGACGGCACGGGCAGCGCCCCCGTCGCCGATGCAGCGCTGCACGTCAAAGACGGGCGCATCGCGTGGGTTGGCGCGAGCGCTGACCTCCCGACTGATGCGAGGCAAGCGCCGGTCAAAGATTTCTCCGGCAAGTTCGTCATCCCCGGCATCATCGATGCACACATTCATGTTTGCTGGAATGGGCGCGAGAGCATCTTCGATTTGCTCAATCGTGACCGTGACTTGATTGTCCTCGAAGCGGTGCAAACCGTGCGCAATGTCCTCGCGACGGGGACGACCACCGTGCGCGACATCGGCGGACAAGATTATATCGAAATGTCGCTGCGCTCAGCAATTGATGCCGGGCATATTCAAGGGCCGCGTATGCGCGTTTCTGGCAAGGTGATTGCGATGACCGGCGGGCACGGGCACTTCATCGCTCGCGAAGCCGACGGGCCGGATGAACTGCGGCGGGCCGCCCGCGAACAGATCAAACGCGGCGCAGACAATATCAAATTGATGGCGACCGGCGGCGCAGCGACGCCCGGGCAAGATGTTCACGCGAGTCAATTGACGGTCGAAGAAATGGCGGCGGCGGTTGATGCCGCGCACGCGATGGGACGCACGGCATCGTCACATTGTCATGGCACGGGCGGCATCAAAAATTCGATTCTCGCGGGCATGGACTCGATTGAGCACGGGACTTATCTCGATGACGAAACCGCCGACATGATGGCCGAAGGCGGCACGGCGCTCGTCTTCACACTCGGCGTCGCCAAACCCGACCCCGATAAAATTCCACCGGCGGCACGCGCCGAAGCCGAACGGTTGATGCCGATATTCGAGAAAGTCACCGAACGCACCAACAAGAGCATTCGCATCGCCCGCGAGCGAGGCGTGCTCATCGGTTCGGGCACCGACGCCGGGGGCAATCCCCTCGCGCCGCACGACTTCAGCATGGCGAAGGAACTCGAAGCCTTCGTCGCCGCCGGTGTGCCGGAGATGGACGCATTGATGTATGCGACGAAGAACAACGCGCAAATCTTGCGTTGGCAAGACGACATCGGCACCCTCGAAAGCGGCAAGTTCGCCGACTTCGTTGTCCTCGCGGCCAATCCGCTCGACAATATTTCCAATGTCCGCCGGGTCGAGGCTGTCTTCAAAGGTGGGGAGCAAGTCTAGTGGACGATATATTTGCAATCATTGAAGAACGCAAAGATGTGTATCTCGAATGGCTGACGCGCATCTGTCGCCAACCGTCGATTGCTGCGCAGAATGTCGGCATGGAAGAAACGGCGCAGATGGTCGTCGAATTTCTCAACGGCATTGGCGCGAATGGGCGTCTCGTCGAAACCGACGGCTATCCGTTTGTCTATGGCGAAATCGGCGGGCAGAGCGATAAAACACTCGCCTTCTACGATCATTACGATGTACAGCCGCCCGACCCACTCGACCTGTGGGAATCCGATCCTTTTGAGCCGGACATCCGCAATGGGACATTTTACGCACGCGGCGTGTCGGACAACAAAGGCAATCTCATCGCACGAGTGGCGGCGGTTGATGCCTACCTGCGGGCGCGGGGCGAACTGCCGGTCAATGTCAAATTCATCTTTGAAGGCGAAGAAGAAATCGGCAGCCCGAATGTCGAAGGCTTTGCCGAGCAACATCGCGATTTGATTCAAGCCGACGGTTGTATTTGGGAAGCCGGCTACTGCGACACGACCGGACGCCGCGAGGTGTATCTCGGCGTCAAGGGGATTCTGTATGTTGAATTGACGGCGCGGCGGGCGAATGTCGATTTGCATTCGTCGATGGCGGCGATTGTGCCGAGCGGCGCGTGGCATCTGCAACGGGCGTTGCAGTCGCTCAAAGATCATGAGGAGCACATCCTCATCGGCGGCTTTTATGACAGCGTCCTCGCGCCGACCGACGCCGACCGGCAAGCCTTGCGCACGATGCCGTTTGAAGAAGATGGCAAGCGGACACAACTCGGCCTCGACGCCTTCATCAACGGCCTCACAGGTGAAGCATTGCTTGAGCAGTATGTCTTCCAACCGACATGCAATATCGCCGGGATGTGGTCGGGCTATACCGAAGCAGGCCTCAAGACGGTGCTGCCACACGAAGCCAAAGCAAAGCTCGATTTTCGTCTCGTGCCGAATCAAGACCCGCACGAGATTTATGATTTGCTCGTCAAGCATTTGCAAGCGCAAGGTTTCGGCGATATCGAAGTCGAATTGTTGGCCGCCGAGCACCCGGCACGCACACCGATGGATCATCCCTTCACCCAACTCGTCATCGACACATCGCGGGATGTTTATGGGCAAGACCCAATCGTCTATCCGTTGGCGGCGGGCAGTGGGCCGATGTATCCGCTGTGCCAAAAATTTGGTATCCCGGCAGTCTCGATAGGGGTCGGCAACGAAAACTCGCGCAATCATGCCCCCAACGAGAATATCCATCTGAAGGATTATTACGAGGGCATTCGGCATATCGCCGTCATTATCGACCGCTTCGATTCATTATAGAAATCATGTGAAAAGTGTAGGGGCATGGCATGCCATGCCCCTACAAAAGTCATCGTTATATCGACAGGGAAAGGAGGCCATTATATCCGAAAAATCATCCGCCGGGCATAAGATATTGTGCCTTCAATCAAACATATCAATTTAGTTTGTTGGGAGAACAGTAAATGCAAAACAAACGCCATTTGAAAATATCATTCTTGGTCATTCTCGTCGTCCTACTCGGCATGTCGTTAGCGAGTCCGGCAGCCGCGCAAGTGCCCGTTCAAGAACCCGGCCAACCGGTCGTGCCGATCACGCTGCTCAGCGATGTGCAAGCCGCCGACCCGATTGAGTTTGAAACGACTCGTCTGCTGGCCGAAAATATGCGTCAGCTCGGTTTCGAGGTCGAGCACCTCGCGCAGCCGCGCGATGTCTATCTCAACTTTGTGTGGTTCAATCGGATGGATTGGCAGATGACGGCTTGGCGTATGGTCGGGCGTCCTGAACGCATCGACCCCGACGAGTTCACGTTCAATTTGTTCCACTCATCGACTGCCGAGTCCGGCTTCAACTTCGTCGGTTACAACAACCCCGAATATGACGCTATCGCCGAAGCACAACGGGTCGAGTTGGATGTCAATGCCCGCCGTGACCTGATTTTCCAAGCGCAGGAAATCATCGCCGAAGACGTGCCGTATGTCTTCATCGCGCATCCAAGCCTACCGCAATTGGTTCGCACCGACATTTGGGACGCAAGCACGATTGTTGACCAACAAGGCATCGGGCTTGAGAACTTCTGGACATGGACAGGCCTGACCCCACTCGGCGACCAACGCACGATCATCGCCCCCGCGCCGAGCAATCTGAATGCGATCAACCCGCTCTTCATCTCTGGCGGCGACGACTCACGCATCACCGAATTGGTGTGGGATCGCCTGATGCGCATCGGGCCAGACGGCCTGCCCCAACCATGGGCTGCCGAAGAAGTCACGCGCGAGGATGACCTCAATGTGCTCGTCCGTATCCGCGAAGGGATGACATGGCACGACGGCGAACCCGTCACGGTTGAAGATGTCAAATTCTCGTTCGAGGCGCCACAAACCGGCGAGTCGCCAATGTATGAGCCATTCGTCAGCAATATCGCCGACATCCAAATCGTCGATGACCAAACGGTTCGTTTTGTGCTCAAGGAGCCGTCGGCGACTTTCGAGATTGCGACGCTTTCAAAACTGAATCTGATTCCAAAGCATATTTGGGAACCGCTCATCGAAGAGTTGTTGACGAGCGAAGATAACGCCGAAAGCATTCAAGAAGATATTCCCATTGGTTCAGGGCCATATCGTATTGTTGATTTTGATCTCACAGAGCAAATCATTCTTGAGGCCAATCCCGATCACTTCTCACCGCCTAAAGCTGACGGTCTCGTGCTGCGCATCATCCCCAACGCCGAATCGCAATTGGGGCAAATCCAAACCGGTGAGATCAACTTCCTGCGCAACTTCCAAGGCGACTCAGAAGTTCTGGTAGAATTGGCAGAGAGCGACCCGAATATCGAATTGTTCTCTAGCCCGAGTCTCGGTTTCCGCTTCTTCGCTTTCAACGAACGTGTCGATCCGTTTGATGACCCGGCGCTGCGCCGCGCTATTGCGTATATCACGCCGCGCGAACCGATCATCAACAACATCTTCAAAGGCTTCGCCGTTCCGGCAGACTCGTTCGTTTCGACAGCGATTGAATTCTGGCACAATCCGAATCTCCCGCAGTATGAATTCGACTTCGACCGCGCTCGCGAAATTTTGGCCGAAGCCGGTTATACGTGGGATGAAAACGGTCGTTTGATCGCCCCGCCTGAATAACGCGGGACGACGATCATCAGTGACTATCGCGGGGGTGGGGTGATACACCCGCCCTCGCTTAAAATAATATTCTTTTTGGACTGGTAAATAATTTGATCTGTGTCTCTGCGGTTCAATACCAAAAATAAAAAAGAGTTTCGAGGTACGAAGCTATGCGACGTGGTATCTGGATTTATATCGGTGGTCGGCTGCTGCAAAGCCTGCTGGTGTTGTGGATTATCACGACGATTCTGTTCTTTCTCTTTCGGCAGGCGCCGGGCAGTCCATTGGCGGCGTATATCGACACGACGTTCACCGAAGAGCAGCAGCAAGCGCTCATCGCCCGCTTCGGTCTCGACAAACCGATGCACATTCAATATCTGACGTATCTCGGCAATCTGATACAGGGCGACTTCGGCGACTCATTTCGTTATCGCGCCCCTGTGACCGAACAAATCATGGATGTGCTGCCGAATACCTTGTATCTCACGCTGACGTCGCTGTTCATCGCCTATATTATCGGCGTTGTAGGCGGTGTATTTCTCGCATCGAGACGCGGCACAACGGTTGAGAAAGGCGGCATCATCTTCACGTTGATGACTCGCGCCGCGCCACAATTTTGGGTCGGGATGATTCTGCTGGCGATATTCGCCTTTGAATTGCGCTGGCTGCCGTCGTCGGGGACGAGTTCGCCCGGGGTCATTTATCGCAGCGAAATACAAAAGCTGACGTCTATCGACTTTTGGGAGCACATGCTGCTGCCGACTTTCACGCTCGCCCTGTTTTTGCACGGCTTGCCGCTGTTGTTGATGCGCTCGAATATGCTCGAAGTGCTCGACCAAGATTACATCACCATGGGGCGCTTGGCCGGTTATTCCGAGCGTTTCTTGATGCTGCGCGTCGCGGCGCGGAATGCGCTGCTGCCGATTGTGACGGCGCTTGCGCTTGGCATCGGGTATTCGATTGGGGGCAACGTCATCATCGAGAATGTCTTCGCGTGGCCGGGACTGGGCCGAATGCTGGTCTCTGCTGTCGCCGGGTCGGATTATCCACTGGCGCAAGGGGCATTTTTCATCATCGCCGTCATCATCGTTTTGCTGAATTTCTTGGCGGATGTGTTGTACAGTGTGCTCGACCCGCGTGTCGGTTCGTCATCGCAAGCGCAAGGTGTGTGAATATCCGCATATTGAGCGATAGGGGCACAACATGCTGTGCCCTTACAAATCGCCGTTTATTTCGACCGTTTATTGGAGAAATAGATCATGCAGCATGAAATTAAAGTCAACGAAATCACTGGCATCACCGATGCGAAAGTGTTGAGCGGCGGTTCACTGCTGACAAATTTTTTGCGGACGAATGCCGAAGTCTTCAAGCGCGACCGCCTCGCCTTGACCGGCTTGATTATTTTGGTGTTCTTCGCGCTCATTGCCATTTTCGCGCCGGTCATCGCGCCGCGTGGCCCATTTGAAGTCATCGAGGCCGACGGTTTTTGGCTCTCGAATGAGAAGCCGTCAACAGATTATTTGCTGGGGACGACGAATCTCGGGCGCGATATTTTCTCGCAGTTGATTTACGGTTCGCGAGTCGCGTTGTTGGTCGGTTTTTCCGCCGCGCTTGCCGTCGCCGTCATCGGGACAATCGTCGGCCTGATCGCCGGATTTTATGGCGGCTGGGTCGATACAATTTTGATGCGTTTGGCCGATGTCGCCTTTGGGATACCGTTCTTGCCATTCATCATCGTGCTCGTCGCTTTCTTGACACCGAGCATCTGGATTATTGTGTTGGCGATGGCGATGCTTCTATGGCGCGACACAAGCCGCGTGATTCGGTCGCAGGTTTTGGTCGTCAAAGAGCAAGCCTTCGTCAGCGCGGGGAAAGTCTCCGGCGCGAGCAATCTGCGCATCATCTTCCTCTATATTGCGCCGAGCATTTTGCCGCTTTCGGCGTTGTATGGCTCATTGGCCATCGGCTGGGCGATTCTGACTGAAGCGAGTGTCAGCTTTCTCGGCTTCAGCGACCCGGATGTCGTCAGTTGGGGCTTCATGCTGCAAGATGCGTTCAACTCGCAGGCGCTGTCTCGCGGCGCGTATTATTGGATTATTCCGCCGGGTCTCGCCATTATGCTCACCGTGATGTCTGGGTTCTTCATCTCGCGTGGTTACGAAGAGGTGTTGTTCCCGCGTTTGCGGAAGCATTAATATGTGACAGATTGAGCATGAGATTACGAAAGGCCACAGAGGTATGGCGCTCCTTGAGATTCGCAATCTGAGCGTGAATTATCGCACACAACGTGGCACGGTTCATGCCGTTGATAACGTCTCATTCGATCTCGATTCCGGGCAACATCTCGGCGTCATCGGCGAGTCGGGCTGCGGCAAATCGACATTGATGCGGGCACTTGTCCGCGTATTGCCGCGCAATGGCGACATTGTGCGCGGCGAAGTCTACTTCAAGGGACGCAATCTGCTCGAACTCTCTGAAGACGAGATGCGCGACTTGCGCTGGTCAGAAATCGCCACGATACCGCAAGCCTCAATGGACTCGCTCAACCCGGTGCAAAAAGTCGGCAAGCAGCTCGAAGATATTCTGATACGACGCGGGCGGCACGACCGGGCGACGGCGAAGCGCCGCGCCGTTGACTTGTTTGAACTCGTCGGCTTAGATGTCGAACGCTTGGGGCATTACCCGCACGAATATTCCGGCGGCATGAAGCAACGCGCCGTCATCGCCATGGCCCTCGCCCTGAATCCGAGCTTATTGATTTCGGATGAGCCGTTGACTGCGCTCGATGTCATCGTTCAGCATCAGGTACTTGAGGTGCTCAAACAACTCGAAGAAGAATTGAATCTGACGATTATGTTGGCGACGCACGACATTTCCGTCATTGCGCAGGCCTGCGACTCGGTCGTCGTCATGTATGCCGGTCGTCTCGTCGAACAGACCGATGCCAAAACATTCTTCTCTGAACCGGCACATCCTTACAGTCTCGGTTTGCAGCAGGCTTTCCCGAATCTCGTGCAGCCGAAAGACATCCTCGTTTCGATCAACGGCTATCCACCCGACCTGCATACCCCGCCGACAGGTTGTCGCTTTGCGCAGCGCTGCCCCTTTGCGCAAGAAGCGTGTTATCAAAGTGACCCGGTTTTAACAAGCATCCGCGATGGACACCTGTCAGCCTGTCTGCGCATTGGTGAGATGGACACACTGCGCGATGCAGCGCGTCAACCGCATACATGGTTACAAACCGAAGCATCGCGTTTGGTGCAACAAAATACACATAACGGCAAACAAGAACCGGATGCCGTTGCAACCCAACACGACGACGACACGATTTTGCGCGTCAATCAAGTCTCGAAATATTATCAAATCGGCGGCGGGATCGCCGGTTTGATACGCGGGCAAAAACGACAAACAGTCTATGCCGTCAACAATATTTCGTTTGAATTGAAACGTGGCGAAAGTCTCGGCCTCGCCGGTGAGTCCGGGTGCGGCAAATCGACAACCGGCAAGATGCTCGTCAAATTGCTCGAAGCGACACACGGCGAAATCACATTCGACGGCATTGACTTGCGCACACTCCACGCCAAAAATCAACTCGAATTCCGGCGACGTGTACAACTCATGTTTCAGAATCCATTTGAGGCCTTGAACGCACGCTTCACGATTTACCGCTCATTGGCCGAGCCGCTCATCATCCATGGTTGGAAGCGCGATGAAGAACGCCTCGAACGCATCATCGAAACATTGGAGCGCGTCAATCTGCGCCCGGCTGAAGCCTTCCTCGACAAACTGCCGCATCAACTGTCGGGCGGGCAATTGCAACGAGTCGTCTTGGCGCGGGCACTTGTGCTGCGCCCGGATTTAATCGTCGCCGACGAACCGGTCTCGATGCTCGATGTGTCGGTGCGTGCCGGTATCTTGAATACGATGAAAGCGCTCGCCGCCGAGATGGGGTTGACGACGATTTATATCTCGCACGACTTGTCGCTGCTGCAATATACATGCGACCGCATCGCCATCATGTATTTGGGGCAAATCGTCGAGATCGGCCCCGCCGACGAAATCATCAACAACCCGAAACATCCGTATACACAAGCGCTCATCGCCGCCGTGCCCGTCCCCGACCCGAAGATACCAAGTCCTCCGTTGCGGATACGGCGCGGCGTCCCACGCCCGACCGAAATCGTGCAAGGCTGCCCATTTGTCGAACGCTGCCCCGAAGCGATGGAAGCCTGCCGCCATATCGCGCCGCCCAATGTGCAAATCGCCGGGCAGCACGCGACACGCTGTCATCTGTATGGCGAACATGCCGACTCGCCGAAACTTGCGCCAATAGCAGCCGAGGCCATCTCATGATCGCATCGCAGACGATGACTGCCGCCGTGCTGCACGAACACGGCGAGCGCGATGTCATCAAACTCGAACAAATTCCCGTGCCCGTGCCCGGTCGCGGCGAGGTGCGCATCGCCGTCAAAGCGAGCGCCCTCAATTGGTTGGATGTCGGTGTGCGACGCGGGCCGAAATTCGGCGCGATTGATCTCCCCCTCATCGGCGGCAGCGACATCGCCGGTGTGATTGAGTCTGTCGGCGATGAGGTGCATGATTGGCACGTTGGCGATGAAGTCATCGTTTACCCATTGATAACCTGCGGCGTGTGCGAATTTTGTCGGCGCGGCGAACCGACGACCTGCCCGGAGCATCGCATCATCGGCGAACACATCGACGGCGGCATGGCCGAATATGTCGTCGTCCCGGCGGACAATCTCATCAAGAAACCGGGGGCGCTCTCTTTTGTCGAGGCCGCGTCGCTGCCGGTCGTCGCGATGACGGCATGGCACATGCTGATTGCCGTCGGGCAGCTTCGTCCCGGCGAAATCGTGTTGATACCCGGCGCAGGCGGCGGCGTCGCCTCTATCGGGATACAAATCGCGCGTCATGGCGGGGCGCGAGTTTTCGCGACGACTTCGACGCCGGAGAAAATCACGAAAGCGCGTGAACTCGGCGCGAGCGAAGTCTTCAATTATCGCGATGCGGATTGGGTCATGCAGGTGCTTGATGCGACTGACGGGCGCGGCGTCGATATGGTGCAAGATAATGTCGGCGCGGCGACGTGGCCGCTTGACCTGCGTGTGTTGGCGCGTAACGGGCGTCTTGTCGCCTGCGGTTCACACTCCGGCACACATTTTGAACTTGACATCGCGCAAATTTATCACCGGCAATTGCGCATTCTCGGTTCAAATGGCGGGACGTATCAAGACCTCGTGAATGCGATTCAACTCGCGGCAGACGGCCACATCGCGCCGGTAATTGATACGGTCTTGCCATTGGAGTCGATACACGACGGCCACGCTATCCTCGAAGATGGCACACATTTCGGCAAGGTCGTCATCGAGATGTAGTCAAGGAGCTTATCATTACCACGCAACACGAGAACACAAACGGAATACCCGCATCAGAACCGGGCTTTGAAGTCGGCATCTATTCATTTGCTGAGTTGACGCCCGATGCCGTCACCGGCGAACGCATCAGCCCTGAGCAACGGATGCAAAATTTACTCGAAACGATGGAATTGGCCGACCAAGTCGGTTTGGATGTGTTCGCATTGGGTGAGCATCATCGCCCCGATTTTATTTCGTCGGCGCCGGCGGTGATCCTCGCGGCGGCAGCAGCACGCACCCAATCGATTCGGTTGAGCAGCGCCGTCACCGTCTTGAGTTCGGACGACCCGGTGCGCGTCTTCCAAAGTTTCGCCACACTCGATTTGATCTCGCATGGCAGAGCCGAAATCATGGCCGGGCGCGGGTCGTTCATCGAATCGTTTCCGCTATTTGGTTACGATCTGAAAGACTACAACGAATTATTCTCGGAGAAGCTCGACCTATTGCTGCAAATACGTGAGCATGAACGTGTTACATGGTCGGGCAAACATCGCCCCGCGTTGGACAATCAAGGCGTCTATCCGCGCCCGGTGCAAAACCCGTTGCCGGTGTGGATTGCCGTCGGCGGCACGCCCGAGTCGGTCATTCGCGCCGGTACGTTGGGGCTGCCCCTCGCGCTTGCGATTATCGGCGGGCTACCGGAGCAATTCGCGCCGCTCGTCGAATTGTATTATCGCGCGGCACAACATAGCGGCCACGACCCGTCACAACTGCGCTTCAGCATCAACTCGCACGGTTACATCGCCGACGAGCGTCAACAAGCCATCGACGAAGCCTTCCCGCCATTTGCATTGATGATGAACAAAATCGGGCGCGAACGCGGTTGGCCGGGCATGACACGACAACAATTCGAGGCCTCGTGTACCTTGCGCGGCGCGAATTTCGTCGGCAGTCCGGACGACATCATCGAGAAGATTTTGTTTCAGCACGAGATTTTCGGTCATCATCGCCTGCTGCTGCAATTGAGCGTCGGCACGATTCCGCACGACAAAATGATGCACGCGATTGAACTGCTCGGCACGAAAGTCGCACCGGTCGTGCGTGCGGAAATTGCGTCGCGGACGGCGAAACCGGTCGAGTGATGAGTCCGCGAAAGCGCCGCCAGAGGCTAAAAGCCATCCGGTTACCGAAATACCAAGCCTGCTGAAGCAGGCTGTTGGAGCGCAATTTTAGACAACTTGGTGGTTTTTGTGCCCCTAAACAGTGCCCTTCAGGGTACTTGT
>RFIA01000261.1 GCA_003695675.1 Chloroflexota bacterium | reverse complement strand
GTCTTTGCGGTTTAATAGCTTTTCATTCTTGGCAGTTTATTCATTCAAGCCGAGCAGTCACCCATATTCAATCGATGACAAGGAGACAGAGTACGATGGATTTGCAACTTGAGGGCAAAGTGGCCGTGATTACCGGCGGGAGTTCGGGGATAGGGCTGGCCGTCGCCGAGAAATTTGCGCAGGAACGGGTCAATGTGCTGCTGTGTGCTCGCGACGGCGCGTTGACCATGCAGCAGGCGGAACGCATCAGCAACACGTACAATGTCGCGGCTGTCGGGATGCGGGCCGATGTCACGCAGGTTGACGACATTGCGCAGGTCGTCAAGCGGACAGAAGATGAATTCGGCGGCGTGGATATTTTGTTCAACAACGCCGGTGTCGGCACGAAGGAAACCATCATGGACGCGCCGGACAGCGATTGGCAGTATTATTGGGATTTGCACGTCATGGCGGCTGTGCGCTTGTCCCGCGCTCTTGTGCCGATGATGCGACGACGCGGCGGCGGGGTCATTGTCAACAATGCGTCGATATGTGCGCTGCAACCCCTCTATCACGAGCCGATTTACAATGTGACCAAAGCGGCGCTCGTCATGTTGACGAAGTGCATGGCGCATGAATTCATCGGCGACAACATCCGCGTCAACAATGTCAATCCCGGTTTGATTCAAACATCGGGGTGGGAAGTCGCCGCGAAGGAGAGAACTGCCAACAGCGACATGACGTGGCAAGCGTATCTGAAGAATTATGCCGAAGAGAAGACACCCATCGGGCGCTTTGCCACACCCGATGAGCTGTCCGACTTCATCGTCTTTTTGTGCTCGCCGCGTGCGAGTTATTGCGTCGGCTCATCCTACTATGTCGATGGCGGTTGGCTCAACGTGACGACGTAATGGTTATGCCCAACCTTCGAGCGCCTGCTTCAGCGTTAGCATGAAGGCGTCGCCGGTGGCGCCGTCAACGACGCGGTGATCGAAGGTCAACGAGGCGTAAATCATCGGGCGGATGGCGATTGCGCCGTCGATGACTTTGACGCGCTCTTCCATCACACCGACGCCGAGAATGCCGACCTGTGGTTGATTGATGATCGGCGTGGCGAACAGACTGCCGCTGACGCCGTGATTCGTGATGCTGAAGGTGCCGCCTTGCACCTCGTCCGGTTTGAGTTGCCGGTTGCGGGCGCGGGCCGCGAGGTCATTCACAGTGCGGGCAAGACCGAGTAGATTCAAATCTTGCGCATTGTGGATGACCGGCACTATCAGCCCGTCGTCTAAGGCGACCGCGATGCCGATATGCTGCTGATGCTGCAAGTAGATGCCCTCGTCTGTCCAACGCGAGTTGAGATACGGATTTTGCTGCAAGGCCGTCACCGTCGCCGCGACGAAATAGGCCGTCAGCGTGAGGTTGACGCCTTGCTTGGCGAAATCATCTTTGTGCGCGGCACGATGCGCCAAGACCGCCGACATATCGATTTCAAAAACGGTCGTGACATGCGGCGAAGTCGCTTTGCTGATGACCATGTGCTCGGCGATGGCGCTGCGCATTTTGGTCATCGGGACGAGTTCGCCCGGTGTGCCTTCTGGAATCGCTTCGACCGGATGGACGCGCTGCGGGGTTGTTGGTTGCGTTTTGGGTTTTGCTGCTGCCGGCGCGGGGGGGCTGTCCACGTCATATTCGACCGTCGGTTTGAACAAGTCGCCCTCGACCGGTTGTTCCCACGGCGGCGCATCGGCGACGGTCGTGACGGCGCCGCTATCGCGCTGCTCAAGATAGGCTTCGACATCTTTCTTCGTGACGCGCCCGCCGCGTCCCGTCCCGGTGATGCGCGACAAGTCGATGCCATGCTCAGCGACCATGCGGGCGACGACGGGGGTGACGTGCCCGGTGTAGGCCTGCTTTGTGCCGCCGTTAGATTGTGTCGATGTGATCGCGGGGACGGTTTCGGCAGCGACGGCGTGCCCGTCTGTTTCGACTACGACCTCATCGGGGTCGGGCAATGGGTCGCCCGGTTGACCGATGACGGCGAGCAAAATGCCGCGTTCGACGGTCGTGCCTTCGGGGACGTAAATTTTGAGCACGGTACCCGTTGCAGGCGAGGGGATTTCGGTGTCCACTTTATCAGTGCTGACTTCAAGAATCGGATCATATTCTTTAATTTCATCGCCCTCTTGCACCAACCATTTACTCACGGTGCCCTCGACGACACTTTCGCCGAGTTGGGGCATCACCACTTTAGTAATCATTTACGAAAACATCCTTGTCAAATATTGCTGAGCGATCATTGCTCAGCTTACCTGAACGAATCAACCGAAAGCAAAAAATATTAAACCGCCAAGACGCAAAGGACGCCAAGATGCTCTGATGAAAGGCTTTGCGCCTTTGTGTTGAATGCTTTTGTTTAATACGCCGCGAGATCGCGAATCGCGTCGGCAATTTTGTCCGGATTCGGCATGAAATATTCCTGCATCGGATGGCTGAACGGCACGCCCGGCACATCCGGCGCGGCATACCGCTTGACCGGCCCGTCGAGATACTCGAAGCCCTCGTCGGACAAGACCGCCGCGATTTCAGCACCATAGCCCATCGTCAGATTATCCTCGTGGACGATGAGCGCCTTGCCGGTTTTCTTGACCGAAGCGAGTATAGCCGCTTTATCGATGGGCAGCAATGTACGCAGGTCAATCACTTCGGCGTCGATGCCGTCTTCGCGGGCCACTTTTTCGGCGGCCATCATCGTGTAATGCGCCATCATGCCGTAAGCGAAGACCGACAAGTCACGGCCTTCGCGGGCGATTCGCGCCGGGCCAATCGGTATCGTGTAATCGTCGTCGGGCACTTCGCCTTTGATGGCGCGGTAGCCTTTTTTCGGCTCGAAGAACAATACCGGATTGGGGTCACGCACGGCGCTTTTGAGCAAGCCCTTGGCGTCATAAGGCGTCGATGGCACGACGATTTTGAGGCCGGGCACATGCGCAAAAAAGGCTTCGACACTTTGACTGTGATACAATCCGCCGCCGATACCGCCGCCATACGGCGACCGAATCACCAACGGCACATGCCATTGTCCGTTGGAACGATAATAAAATCGCGCCGCTTCGTTGACGATTTGATTGAAGGCCGGGTGGATGAAGTCGGCGAATTGAATTTCGCATATTGGGCGCAAATCTGTCAGCGCCGCGCCGATGCCAATCGCGACAATCGACAACTCGGCGAGCGGCGAGTCGACGATACGGGTATCGCCATATTTTTCATGTAGGCCTTGTGTCGCCCGGAAGACACCGCCGCGCTCTCCGACATCTTCACCGGTGATGAAAACACGCGGGTCGCGCTCAAGTTCTTCGTCCATCGCCTCGCGGATGGCGTCAATCAATGTCATCACAGTCATGACTATATCGCCTCCAACGGTGCATAGACATCGCCTATCGCTTCTTCGGGTGCCGGCCATGGCGCAGCCTCCGCCTCGACCTGCGCTTTGTTGACGGCATCGCGGGCGCGCGATTCGTAGTCATCAATGAGCGTGTCGGACAAGATGGTTTCTTCTAGCAACACTTTTTGAAAACGCAGAATCGGATCTTTTTTCTTCCATTCTTCGACTTCTTCGCGAGAGCGATAGCTGCGGTCATCGTCGTCGGACGAATGCGGCACGATGCGATAGGTTTTGGCTTCGACGAGCGTTGCGCCGTCGCCGTTGTAGGCTCGTTCGACCGCTTCGGCCATGACGTCATAAACGGCGAGGACATCGTTGCCGTCAACCATCACGCCGCGCACACCATACGCATCGGCGCGGTCGGCGACATGCGCGACAGCCATTTGCTCTTCAATCGGCACTGAAATGGCGTAAAGATTATTTTGTACCATGCAGATAAAGGGTAGGTCGTGAACCCCGGCCCAATTCATGCCTTCGTGCCACTCGCCTTGACTCGTCGAGCCTTCGCCGAGTGTCGTGAAGACGAGGCGCGGTTGTGTCTCGTCGTTTGGGTCTTGCAAGCCCATCTGTTGGCGATATTTGATGGCGAAGGCGATACCGGCTGCTTGTGGCACTTGTGTCGCGACTGGCGACGAACTGCTGACGATATTCAGCGCCTTGCTGCTAAAATGACTCGGCATCTGCCGAGCGCCACTGCTGAGTTCATCTTTCTTGCCATAGAGACTCATCATGAAATCTGTTGGGGTGATGCCGATAGCAAGCATCAGCGCGAGATCACGATAATAGGGGTGGACATAATCGACACCGCGATTGATGGCGAATGCAGCGCCGACTTGCGCGGCTTCATGCCCCATCCCACTGATATGAAAGGCAATTTTGCTTTGTCGGTGCATAGCCCATGCACGTTCATCAAGACGACGGCTCAAGAGCATGTACCAGTACATTTGCAGTAATTGCTCTTCACTCAGCCGGGCTGATGCGCGTGCAGTTGTTGTTGTAACCATTGTTTCTCCTTGATAGCCATAAGTGGTTTATTTCAAGGGGATGCTTGATGTTCAAAACCCCATACTTGACCTGATTTTAACATTACATTCCAACATCTTGCACAAATATAGACTGTTGAATCTGTACAAATTGTAGCAACCTCTCATCCGATGCTTATACTGCTGACAGAGAAGTTGCGCATTTGTGGGGGAAATATCGTTAAAATACAGGACTTACGCAGCCGGGACTCTTGTGCCGTGCCGTCAGGTGTTCAAAGGTGTAATTATTCACCTAACGGAATCTTTTTGCTTTTCATAGACCTATGTCCTGAGCAGTTCCAGAATACGACATTAAGTATCTATTCACCTATCCATGACCGGATTTAGCACGCAAAACCCTAGCGATAGGCGACTCCGTTGGGGCATAGCTTGCTATGCCCTCGTCACGATCAAAAATTGCCGGTCTTTTGTGTCTGATTGCCGACTTCGGTCGTCGCAGGGGCGGTTCGCGAACCGCCCCTACTCACGGGTAGGTGAATAAATATGACATCAATTCATCCGCCCGTGCGAATAAACCCGCCGTGCCGCCGGTATGCCAGAATAGAACCGTTTCGTCGTGCGCGTATATGCCGCGCTTGATGTGATCGACGAGCGCGGCGAATGCTCGCGCCGTGTACACCGGGTCGGCGAGAATGCCCTCGGTGTTGGCGAGTAAACGTATCGCCTCGCGTTCAACATCGGTGATGACGCCGTAAGGATGCGATTCGTAGACATTGTGAAAGACGAAATCGTCATCATCGAATGCCATATCGAAGCCGAGAAATGCTGCCGTCTGCCGCGAGAGATTGTTCGTGAAGCCGGTCAAATCTTCAAGCGCGACCGCCTCGACTCGCGTGTTCATGCCGAGCGCTTTGACGCCGACGAGTATCCCCGCGTGTGTGCCGCCGCTGCCCGATGCGAAGACGATGCGGTCAACGCTTGCGTTCATCGCGTCGAGCTGCGCCGCGAGTTCTTCGACCGCCGCGACATAACCGCTTGCGCCGCGTGGAATCGACCCGCCGGTCGGGATGATGTACGGCGTGTGACCTTGCGCTCGCCATTCATCGGCGACTTCGGCACACGCTTCGGCGCGGTCACGCGCACCAATCCAGCGAATCTTGGCGTTGAACAACACATCGAGCAGCAGATTGCCATGCCATGCCGCATCGGACGGCGCTTCGCCGGAGAGCACCAACACACACGGCAAGCCGAGTTTCGCGCACGCAGCGGCCGTTTGCCGACAGTGATTTGATTGTGCGCCGCCCGTCGTGATGATGATGTCGGTGTTTTGTTGTAGCGCGTCGCCAAGCAAGAATTCGAGTTTGCGCGTTTTGTTGCCGCCCGTCGCGAGGCCGGTCAAATCATCGCGTTTGATGAGCAAGTGCGGGCATTTGTCGCCGAGATGCTTGCGCAGCGAATCCATCGGCTCAAGCGGCGTCGGCAGATAGGCGAGACTCGTGCGTGGGAGGTGATGGGTCAGTGTGTTCATCACACATCCAACGCATAAATTTCTTGATAGAAACCGTCGGCTTCGGCATTCGGGCCGAGTGTCTTGACTGTATCCGGCGTGACGCCCATCACGAGACGACGATAACCGGCTTTGTGTGCCCAATCGCGCAACGCGGCGAGGAATTGCCACGATAACGGTTTATTCGACCAGCAGTACACATCGACGGCGCGTAAGTCATAAAGCTGCTGTTGGAAGAAGACGAAGGCATCTTGCCCGGCGGCGGTGAAGTGAACCCGCGCCGCTTGACGTTCGCGCAATTCGGCCAGCGTATCAAATTTGCCGGGCCAGAGCGTTTCCCAATGTTGGCGCGGGCTGTCGTAGCGCCCCGATGTCATTAGGCGGTCTTCGATTTGAGACGGGTCGGCGTCCGGGTGGTCGATGGCGCGGTAAAACACCTGACCGGTTTGCGTCGGGACGATGAAGCGTTGAACGCGCACCAATGGCTGCAACCCGTATTGGTGATAGAAAGTCGCCGTTTCGGTATCGTTGACGGCCACACTCGCCATGAAGCGCGGACATTCCTGCGCTTCGGTGTACAAAATGCAATGATTCATCAGCGCGTCATCCAAGCGGCTGTCTAGCGCATCGGCGTGGACTTTCAACGTCGCGAGATTGATATTTTCGCCGAATGGCTGCGGTTCATAACTGTGATACGTCTCGGCATACCCCAACACGCGCCCGTTGACTTCGGCGACGAAGGGCATACCGGCGCCCATCAGCAAATGATTGAGATGGATGGCGCCGGTTTCAGGACTCATCCACGCGCCACCGTGCAACCAACGCTCATAAATTTTGAGCTGCTGATACGGTTTATCTTCGACGCGGCCATCGGCGTCGAGGCGTTGCCAAACATGAATGTGTGAACAAAAGATTTCGGTAATCGCGGCGACATCATCTAATGTCGCTTGGCGCACATTGATTTTCGTCATGAGGTGACTCGAGATAGCTGCAATATCTACTCCATTATGAATCTATCACAAAGCGCTATCGATACAAAGTGGACATCGTGACCGATAGGGACTCAAATCAAGCTGTCAGGTGTTCAACATGACTTCGCAAAGGCGCAAAGCATCAAAGGATTTTATCAGAACGTCTCGGCGTTCTTGGTGTTTTGACGGTTCAATTGCTTTTCGTCGTGCTCGGTTCGTGCTTGTATGCTGAGCAGTTACGCTAAATAATTGAGAGCAAGATACCCATCTGCATAAGTCTTGAGACGGAAAGAACGATAGCATGAACATAAGCTCCGGCTATTCCATTCGTCCGGCTGTTGAGGCTGATCTGCCCACACTGCCCCACATAGAAGACCGCGCGGGGATGCGTTTTGCGACGGTCGGCCTCTCGCATTTGGCCGAGATGGATGGCTTGTCGCTTGACGAATTTCGTGCTTATCAACGGGCGGGACGCTTGTGGGTGGCTGTCGCAAGCGATGATGCGCGACAAGTCGGTTTCGCGGCGGCGTCCATCATCGAGAATCATGCCCATCTCGACGAAATTGATGTGCTGCCGGATTACAGTGGGCGCGGTATCGGCACGGCATTAATTGAGACGGTGTGCGCATGGGCGAAAGAGTCCGGCTTCAGCGTCATCACATTATCGACGCAAAAGGATGTGGCGTGGAACGCGCCGTATTATGCAAAGCGTGGATTCGTCGTCATGCCACCGGACGAATGGACGGCGGCCTATCGTGCCCTGCGCGAAGCCGAAGCTGTGCGGGGTTTGTCGATAGATGAGCGTGTGTTGATGAAGAAGATGTTATAGACGGTCATCGTTGTCAATATTCCAGAAGGCGAATGGTGGACTGCGGTGTTGAGTGCGGTCGTCGGCGCGAGTTCCAGAGACCGTTATTCGCTCGCCGAGTAGATAAGTGATGAGCAGCAGCAAAATGCCAAATAAACCACCGAGTGTGACGACGATGTCGCTCAATGTGGGCGAGGTCGCCAGCCAAATAAGCGCCAGTAATCCGAAGCGGTCGATGAGCGCAATCATCGGATTTTGCCAATGGCGTTGGTTGAGTATTGTGTAATACCAGCCGGCGGTAAGGCTTTCGCGCCAGCCGAGACCGTGTATGCTGCGCGATTGTCGCGTCCGCCGCAGCCCGATGCGTGCCGCAAACGGCAAGCGAAGCAACATTCTGCCAATGTAGAGATAAACGGCGAACAACACGACATCGGCTGCAAACGAGACAACGGTGCGCGTATCAAATGGTAATGGCCGCCCGACAACGCGGGTCAGCGTCAGCATCAACACAATTGCCACAAGCGTTCGGGTTTCGACGACGCCGAAGCCGAGATGAATCACAAATAGCCTCCGTAGAGCCAGACCGTTTCGTATGATTATAATCTATGATGTGGCCTGCAATGCCGGAGATTGAGAAGGGGGAGCAATTATTGGGATGCCGCGCCGGTATCGGTCAACGCCTTTTCGGATTTTTTAACGCTTCCAAATCTTCACGTGCCAGCGTCGGGAATTCGGATGGCAGATGGCTATCGACATCGCGTAGATAGCTGAGGGCTTCGTTGACGGTTGCGAACACACGCAGACGCGCTTGTGAATTGTTGGCTTGTGTGGTGATGGTCGCTATGAATTGCACTTCGGGGTCGTCTCGTCCGGCAATCATCGTCCAGCCGAGTGCGGGTTCGTGTTTGTGTTGGAAGACGCGCCCCCCCTTGCCCTGAACTTGCTTCGGGAAGGCCGTCACGTCGGCCATGTCAACGATGATATGCACAAGTGCGGAGCCAGCAGCCGCGCCCTCACGAATCATATCGATGAGGATGCCGTCTGCACGCTGCCAATCTTCGTTGGTGAGTTCGCCGAAATTGCGAACATAGATGATATGATTTTTGATGTACCATGTGATTTCATTGGGCATAGAACATCTCCAATGTTGAGGTATATAAGTTGTCTATCGTTTATTTTATCTGCTTGACCGTTAAGGCTCCGTGAAGAGATGGTATATTTTTTGTAACGGCGTAGGCATCACGCAACTTGTACAATGGCGATGTTCGTTCGCACTATCGTTGAATGACGCGAGTTGCGTTCTTGCTATGTCTTCCGGGCGACCTGCCGCCGAATCGCTTCAATTTGCAGATGCGTTTCGGCTTCGGCTTCGCGCAGCCGGTTGACGTTGCCCGGTTCTTCGCGCATCGCCTGTAAGATGACTTGTTCGGCAGCGATGTAGGCATCGCCGACATCAGCCACATCGGTGGCAATCTCTGTCGGAATGGTCGTCACACCGTTGGCATCCCCATGAATCAAATCGTTGGGATAGACGATAAAGCCACCGACCTGCACCGGTAGATGGATGTCGAGCAAATGAAAATAACCGTGCGAAGGGATGATGCCGTCGGTGAATACGGGGAAGCCAAGCGCCCGCACTTGTTCCACATCGCGTGCCGCGCCATTGGTGACGAGGCCGACCGCGCCGAAGGCTTTGTATGTCGTACACATGATTTCGCCGAAGGTTGCGGCGACACGCGGGCTGTCGAGGTCTTGCATGACGACGACCGGCGGCCCGACAATTTCTTGAAAGCGGGCGACTTGTTCTGGAAGGCGAGCGTAAGATTCGCCGCTGCGCGGGGCAAGCGCTGTTCGCAGCGTTGCCGTCGATGCGTACCCGACCATCGGCGGCATTTCGGGGAAGCGTGCCGAGATGCGCTTGTCCATATACCCTTCGGTGCGCGGGCGAATGTCGAATAATTCGATGACATTGCAAATTGTCGGCGTATCGAATGTCGCCAGTTTTTCAAGTACAGTGGTGTCTAACAGGGTCATGACAGTCCTTTGCGATTAAATTGCCAGCATGATTAAATCATACCGCGTTTGCGATATTCTGCTATGCCCTGAATGGGATTGGATGATGCTTACGTAATGGTATCATGGGCGAGTATAATAAAGCTAGGACTTACGCAATCGGGCATCTTGCATCGTGCCGCCAAATGTTCAAACATCCGGCTACCGGAATACCAAATCCACTTTCTTGGTGCTCTTGGCGCCTTGATGGTTTATAATCCGGTCGCGGTTAAATTGGGTTTGTTTTCAAAAAAATTTGGGGATAATCCACATTGGCAGATCATGATCGACTCTCTGGGAAACGAGTCGCTGTGTTGGGTTTCGCGCGGCAGGGGCAGGCGCTTGCGCGTTGGCTGCCGAGGGTCGGCGCGTCGGTCGTCGTCAGCGATAGTCGCAGTGAAAGCGAGATAGACATCGACCGTGCAGCTTATCCCAACGTCGAATTTGTGCTCGGTGGGCATCCTGAAGACATGCTCGACGGCGTTGACTTGTTGTGTCTCTCCGGCGGGGTGCCGCTCGATTTGCCGATTGTACAGCACGCTGTCAATCTCGGCATTCCACTTTCAAATGATGCGCAATTATTTCTCGAACGCTGCCCTGCCCCGGTCATTGGCATCACCGGCAGCGCGGGCAAAACGACGACGACGACGCTCGTCGGCAACATTCTGCGTCACGCCGGACATCGCGTGTATATTGGCGGCAACATCGGCAGTGTGCTGCTTGATGTGTTGTCGGCCATCACACCGGACAGTTACGTCGTCATGGAATTGTCGAGCTTTCAACTCGAACTGATGACGATAAGCCCGCACCTTGCCGCCGTGCTCAATATCACGCCGAATCATCTCGACCGGCACGGCGACATGGAATCGTACATCGCGGCGAAGGCGAATATCCTCGCCTATCAAAAACCGGGCGACATCGCGGTGCTCGGTCGTGACGACGCCGGTAGTTACCAACTCGAAGCGCTGCTGCCCGGTGGTGTGATCTGGTTCAGCCAACGCGAAATCATCCCCGACGGCGCGTTCATGGCCGGTGAGCGTTTGCTCGTCGTCGGCGGGTCGAGTCCCGACGGCGTGCCGCATACGATCTGTGAACGCAGCGAGATTCGTCTGCGTGGCGACCATAACGTCAGCAATGTGCTCGCCGCTTGCGCGATAACCGGCGCTGTCGGCGTCCCGCCGGAAACTATCGCTTTGGCGGTGAAGTCATTCACCGGCGTGCCGCATCGCCTCGAAACGGTGCGCGAAGTGGGCGGTGTGATGTATGTCAACGACAGCATCGCCACCGCGCCGGAACGAGTCGTGGCGGCGTTGCGCAGTTATGACGAGCCGTTGATTTTGTTGCTCGGCGGGCGCGACAAAAAATTGCCGTGGGAAGAGATGCTGCTCGAAGCATTGCGCAAATCGCGCCACATCATCACCTTCGGCGAAGCGGGTGATATGATTGCGGACATTGCCCGTAAATTGTCTTACTCGCGGCGCGATGATGTGCATCGGGTGAAGACGTTGCCCGAAGCCGTCACACTCGCGGCGACGGTCGCGCATCCCGGCGATGTCGTGTTGCTGTCGCCCGGCTGCACGAGTTATGACGCCTATACCGATTTTGTTGAGCGCGGTCTCCACTTTCGTCGATTGGTAGAGGCGTTATAATATATATAGAGATGAGCGGGTCAGCTATTCAGTCGGTCGGCTTTTAGCATTATTCCGATTGTTATCATCACAAATGGATTGCCATCCGACCTGATATTGATTATGCGGGCTTGCGCAGTTCAGAAATCACGAAGCAACCAGAGAATAAATTCTCCGGCTGCCACAAAGCCAAGTACCCTGAAGGGTACTGTATTTGATCGAATGCCCCCGAGATAACCCCTTTAGTGGGTTTGGTATTTGGGTAGCCGGATGTTTTAACATCTGGCGGCACGATGCAAGATGCCCGATTGCATAAGTCCTGTTATAAATTGATTTATTCGTGAAGCTTCAATGATCCGAATTGCTGATGTGCTGATCGCTAACATGCTGACAACCTGACATGCTATAAGGAACTTGTATGACCGACCAACCGATAACCCCGCCACAATTCGTCGATGATGACGCGGCCTATGCGCCGACGGTGACGCTGCCGCGTCGCAAATCGTCTGCTGCCCCACGCAGCGAAGAAGCGCGTCCTAGTGGCAGAGTGCGGCGTTTGTTGGCGACGGTCGATGTCTACATGAGCATCATCATCGGGGCCTTGTTGGCGTTCGGACTCATCATGGTCTTCAGCACGACCTTCGACCTCAGCCGAGAACTCGAAGGCAGCGAGACGGCGTTTTTCCTGCGGCATGTGCGCAATGCGACAATCGGCCTCACCGCGCTGACGATATTGATGATTATCGATTATCGGTTATTGCGGCGCTTCGCTGTGTGGGTGTTGTTATTTGCCATTGGCAGTCTCATCGGTGTGTTGTTCTTTGGTGATAACACCTTCGGGGCGCGGCGTGCCCTCATCAACGGCTCGTATCAACCGGGGGAATTTGCGCAAGTCGCGATTGTGATTTATCTCGCGGCGTGGATGGGGTCGAAGAAGGCCAAGATTCGCAGCGTCGCTTTTGGGTTGCTGCCGTTTATCGTGCTGGTCGGCATCATCGCGGGTTTGATTATGTTGCAGCCGGACTTGAGCACGGCGGTGATTGTGTTGGCTGTGGCGACGATGATGTATTTTCTCGCGGGTGCGAATATTTTGCATCTGGTTGGCGTTACGGCGTTGGGTGTGGGCGCTGCTGTCGCTGTCATCTTGGCGCAGCCCTTCAGTTATGCGCAGACCCGTGTCGATACCTTCATCTCAAGTGTCGGCGATTTGACTCAAGCGGACTATCAGGTGCAACAGGCTGTCAATGCGTTTCGGATTGGGGGCATCAGCGGCGTCGGCTTGGGGCAGAGCGAGCAAAAATTCGGCGCGTTGCCCGCCGCGCACACCGACTTCATCCTCGCGATTGTCGGTGAGGAACTCGGTATTATCGGTGTGACTGTCATTGTGATACTCTATATTGCGCTCGTCATTCGCGGTTTGCAAATCGCCCGCCGTGCCGTAGACCCATTCGGCGCGTTGTTGGCGGCGGGGATGACGCTGCTCGTCGCGACACAGGCGCTGCTCAACATCGCGGTGATGGCGGCGGTCGTTCCCTCGACGGGTGTGCCGTTGCCGTTCATCAGTTTCGGCGGGTCGTCGTTGGTGTCGTTGTTGATGGGCGTCGGCTTGATATTGAGTGTCTCGCGGGTGACGGCTTTGCAGGGAGTCTCGGAACGGAGAGTCACGAGTGCGAATTATGATCGCGGCGGGCGGCACAGGCGGTCACGTGTATCCCGCCCTCGCAGTCGCTGAAGCGCTGGTCGCCGACCAACCTGATATTGCGCTGCACTTTGTCGGCACAGTCGGCGGTTTCGAGCGCCCGCTTGTCGAGCAATCCGGCCTCGCATTCGCCGATTACAGCGAAGTGCGCGCCGGGCCGTTGCATGGCGTCAATCCTCTGCGCATGTTCTTGAGTTTGTTTCAATTGATGCTGGGTATTTTACAAGCATTCGTGATTGTGCTGCGGCGTCGGCCTGATGTGTTGCTCTTGACCGGCGGATGGGTCGGCTTGCCGGTGGCATTCGCGGCGTGGTTGATGCGTGTCCCATCGCTGCTGTATGTGCCGGACATCGAGCCGGGATTGTCGCTGCGAGTATTGCGTTTCTTCGTACAGCGCATCGCGCTCAATGTCGCCGAGTCGGTGCAATATTTCGCCGCGCATAAAACAGTCGTGACCGGGTATCCGGTGCGGCAGTCGTTGCAAGCCGCGACTCGCGAAGCGGCGCTTGAGCATTTCGCGCTCGACCCCGCCTGCAAGACGGTGCTCGTCTTCGGCGGCAGTCGTGGCGCGCGCAGCATCAACAACGCCTTATTGGCGATTTTGCCCGAATTGCTCGATTCCGATGTGCAGATTATTCACATAACGGGTACACTTGATTGGGATGTCGTTGCCGAGCAACGCGACTCGCTTGAACATCACGGGCGTTATCATGCCTTTCCTTACTTGCACGAGGCGATGGGCATGGCGCTGGCTGCGGCAGATGTGGTGGTCAGCCGAGCGGGGGCGAGTGTGCTCGGCGAGTTCCCGTTATTTGGTTTGGCGTCGATTTTGATACCGTATCCACATGCGTGGCGCTACCAAAAAGTCAACGCCGATTATCTGGTGGAACACGGCGCGGCTGTTCGCCTCAACGATGAGGTGATGGCAGATGATTTATTGCCGACCCTCACCGCTTTATTGGACGACCCCGCACGTTTGACGGCGATGCGCAGCGCAGCGTCGCGCTTGGCACAACCGGAAAGTGCGTGGCGTGTGGGGCAGGAATTGATGCAACTCGCAGGGGGAAGCGTCGCATGATTCAGCTTTCCGCGGTGCTTATCGCGATGTCGATCTTTTTCGGTATCATCGGTTTTTTACGCGGCTGGGACAAAGAATTGATTTCGACCGCCGGGATTATTCTCGGTTTGTTCGCGTTATTTCAATTCGATACGTTCATTCGCAATGTGCTGCTGGCCGGTGTTACGCAGACCCAAATCTTCTTCGTGCAAACCTTTATCTTCATCACGATTGTCTTCTTCGCCTATCAAACCCGCGCCCTCATCGGCGATGATGTCGAGCGTGGGCGCAATCGTGGGCGCGACACCTTACAAGAAAGTGTGCTCGGCGGCATCGTTGGTATCCTCAACGGCTATCTCATTTGGGGGACGTTGTGGTATTTCATGGACATCAACCAATATCCCCTCGCGCCGCAGATTATCGCGCCTGCGCCCGGCTCACCAAGCGAGGCGTGGATTGATCTGCTGCCGCTGACGGTGCTCGGTGGCGGTGTCAATGGCAGCGGCGATTTCCTCGCGATTGCGGTGATTATCTTGTTCTTGTTTGTCTTGATTGTGATTTGACACTTCGACCGGTGTAGATTAGAGGCGAAGATGGTGACTTCCAACCGCGTTCGCTGGCGCAGTCTACCCCGCAATTTGCGGGCGACGATCATCACGAGTTTTTTGATGGACATCTCGACCGAAATGATCGTACATTTAATGCCATTATTCCTCGCTAATGTGCTCGGCGCCCCGATTGTCGCTATTGGCTTGATTGAAGGCTTGGCCGAGATGGTCTCAAGTTTGCTCAAAGGAGTCTCCGGTTGGTTGTCCGACCAACTTCAGTCGAGAAAACGCTTGGCCGTTATCGGTTATGGGCTTTCGGCGCTGGTAAAACCCATCTTGTATTTCGTCACAACATGGCATGGGGTTCTAGTGATTCGCTCTGCCGACCGCGTCGGCAAAGGGATTCGCACATCGCCGCGCGATGCGCTGATAGCCAACAGCGTAGCCACCGAACAACGCGGCATTGCGTTTGGCTTGCACCGTGCTGGGGACACAGCAGGCGCGGTTGTTGGCTTGGTGATTGCATTAGCAGTCGTGTTGGCGACACAATCTTCGGCGTTGACGTTGAGCCGGGCAACCTTCCAATTGATCGTCGCCATTGCCGCCGTCCCGGGGTTGTTGGCGGTGCTAGTGTTGGCTACGATGGCACACGAAGTACAGATTGAACACGCGCCCCCGATGGGTCTCAATTTTCACCTCCCCGACCACCACATCCGCTTCTTTCTGTTGGTCGTCGGGTTATTCACACTCGGCAATTCTTCCGATAGTTTCTTGATCTTACGGGCGCAAGAACGTGGCATGAATCTCGTCTCTATTTTGGCGATGTTGATCACATTCAGCCTGATTTACACCTTATTTTCAGCACCCCTCGGCGCCCTTTCCGATCATATAGGACGGCGACGATTGATCGTCGGCGGGTGGATATTCTACAGCATTTTATATGTGGGTTTTGCGCTGGTTGCAACAATTTGGCAGATGTGGCTCGTCTACGCGCTTTATGGTTTGTACTTCGCCACATTTGAAGGCGTGTCGAAAGCCCTCATCGCCGATCTTTCGTCGGCGGACAATCGCGGAACTGCTTACGGTTATTACAATGCAATCGTTGGATTTATGGCGCTACCGGCCAGTTTGGTCGCCGGTATTTTGTGGCAATCGGTTAATCCTGCCGCGCCGTTTTTATTTGGCGCTGTGTTGGCGGCGATAGCGTCCGTCTTATTGATTTGGCAGTGGCCGGACGGCGAAAACACGTTGCCAATAGCGAGAGAATCATGATGACAAAATCGGTCAATCTCGTTCCCGGTCAGCATATTCATTTTGTCGGCATCGGCGGCATTGGCCTGTCGGCGATTGCGCGTGTCTTGCACCAGCAGGGCTACTTCATCACTGGCTCCGACCACAGACGCAGCGCCATCACCGATATGCTCATTGACGAGGGCCTCACTGTGTATATTGGGCATCGGCCGAGCAATATTCGCGGCGCCGAGATGCTCATCGTCACTTCGGCAGTCGATGCACGCAATCCTGAAATTCGTGCGGCCACTCATGCGGGGATCCCGGTCTACAAACGCAAAGACATCATCGCCGACATCATGGAAGGGCGCACGGGAATCGCCATCGCGGGGACACACGGCAAAACAACGACGACGGCTATGACGACGCACATCTTGCGCGAAACGGCACAACGTCCGTGCTACATCATCGGCGGCATTTTGCGCAACTCTGGCAAAAATTCAGGGATGGACACCGGCGACGCCTTCGTCATCGAAGCCGACGAATACGACAATATGTATCACGGCTTGCGCCCCCACATTGAAGTCATCACCAATATCGAATACGACCATCCCGATTTTTTCAAATCGCCGCACGACATGGTGCAATCGTTTCGTCGCTTCGTCGGTTTGCTGCCGGATGACGGTTTGCTGATTGTGTGTGCCGATGACCCAACGGCACAGATTTTCGCCAACAATCGCCGTATCGTCGATTTGCCGGTGGCGACTTACGGCATCGACAATCCCGAAGCCGATTGGCACATCCACGATTTGCAATATGACGCACAAGGCAATATGATCTTTCGTGTCAACTATCATGCCAATGAACTTGGCATCGTGCAATTGCAGCAGCCCGGCCAACACAATGCGCTCAATGCGTTGGCCGCGCTTGTCGTTGCGAACAGTCAAGGCGTGCCCTTTGAACACGCCGCCGCCGCGTTGCAGACCTTTCAAGGCACCGGACGGCGGCTCGACATTCGCGGCAGTGTCGATGATGTCGTCGTCATCGACGACTACGCCCATCACCCGACGGCGATTGAAGCGACGCTGCACACACTGCGGCAGCGTTATCCCGATGCGACGCTGTGGGCTGTGTGGCAGCCGCATACATATACACGCACGCAGGCGCTCGCCGAGCGTTACCTCGACGCCTTTGAAGACGCGCATCACGTCCTCGTCACCGATATTTATGCCGCCCGCGAAGACCCATTGCCCGGCGTGACGAGCGCCGCACTCGTCGCCGACATCCGCCATCCTGATGTGCAGCACACGCCGACTCTGCGCGATGCGACGCAAACGCTGCTCAATCGCGTCGAACCGCACTCGGTCATCGTCATCATGAGCGCCGGGGATGCGCCGCTCATCGGCGTCAATTATCTGCGGGCGCGGCGTCAACAATCACAAGGCAACCGTGGTGCTTAAAGCGCAGCTTTATGACCGCCTGCTGCACAAGCAATCCTTGGCGCGTTTCACGGCGGCGCGTCTCGGTGGCGCGGCGGAGTGGCTGTACATCGCCCGCGACTCTTATCATGAACTCGCCGAAATGGTGTTGGCCGCGTGGGACGATGGCCTGCCGGTGCGCATTCTCGGCGGCGGCGCCAATGTCCTCGTTTCAGATGATGGTGTGCGCGGTCTCGTCATCATCAATCGTTTGAGCGAAATCATCTTCGGTGCGTTCGCGGGCGATTCAAACGTCATCGCCGCGTCGGGCACAAGTCTCTCGACATTGACGCGCCGGTGTCAATCGCAAGGTCTCGCGGGGATGGAATGGGCGGTCAGCGTGCCGGGAACAGTCGGCGGCGCGGTCGTCAACAATGCTGGTGCGCACGGCGGCGATATGGCCGGTGTCGTGCGCCGGATTGCGCTGCTTGATGCACAGCATGGCTTTCGTGTGCTGCCGGTTGAGTCGTTGGACTATGCGTACCGCCATTCGAGTCTCAAAGCGCGGGACGACCGGCGTTATCTCGTGCTGCTTGCTGCCTTGTCTCTACCACCCGGCGCCCCAGACGACATTCAAACGACGATGGACACATTCATCGCCCAGCGCAAGCGAACACAACCGCCGGGCGCGAGTCTCGGCAGCATCTTCAAGAATCCGCCGGGTGATTATGCCGGTCGTTTAATTGAGTCGGTTGGGTTGAAGGGATACACCATCGGCGGGGCACAGGTCTCGCCGCTTCATGCGAATTTTTTCATCAACGTTGGCGATGCAACCGCGCACGATTATTACGCGCTGATCCAACATGCACAACGCACGGTACGCGAACAAACGGGCGTCGAACTAGAACTCGAAGTGGAACTCGTCGGCGAATGGTGAAGGGCTTATCAGGCCGGACATTTCAATGTTTGGCGGCGCAATCGCGTAAGCTCTGAATCTGAATGGGAATCATTATGCTCACCGAACAACGTAACCCACGCACTATGCACATCGACCACGCTGCAACGCTCGACATCATCCACATCATGAATGACGAGGACGCGACGGTTGCGCACGTGGTACGCGATGCGGCGCCAGAGATCGCGCGGGCGGTCGATGCGATTGCCCCGCGTATGGAACGCGGCGGTCGTCTGATTTATGTCGGCGCGGGGACGAGTGGACGGCTCGCTTTGATTGACGCTGTTGAGTGTGTGCCGACTTTCAATGTCGAGCCTGACCGCGTGCAGGCTTTACTCGCTGGTGGCAATGATGCGTTCGTGCGTTCGATTGAAGGCGCAGAAGACGACCGGGCGCAAGGCGCGGTCGATGTGCGGGCGCTCAATCTCACGGCAGACGACAGCGTCGTCGGTATCGCGGCGAGTGGCCGCACCCCGTATGTGGTCGGCGCGTTGCAAGCGGCGCGTGACGATGGCGTCTTGACGATTGCCGTCTCGTGCAACGCGCCTGCGCCGATACTCGACATCGCCGACATCGCGATTGCCGCGCCGGTCGGCCCAGAAGTCGTCACCGGTTCGACGCGCCTCAAAGCGGGGACGGCGCAAAAAATGATACTCAATATGCTCAGCACGGCGACGATGATTCGACTCGGCAAAGTTTACAGCAATCTGATGGTCGATGTGCAAATCGTCAACGAAAAATTGGCCGCGCGTGCGGTGCGCATCGTCGCCGAAGCGACACACGCAACCGAGGCTGAAGCCCGCGCTTTATTACAACAAAGCGACAATCAGATCAAAGTTGCGATTGTGATGCGATTATTGAATGTCTCGGCGGATGAAGCCCGCGCTATTTTGCAACAATCGCGCGGCAAACTCGGAGAGGCGCTTGCCAATTTGAAACGCTAACGCTACACTATCCTGCCCTCATGGGACATTTTTGTAGAGTCCGGAAAACAATTTAAAAACCGCAAAGATGCAAAGGATGCAAAGATGTCATAAAGATTGCACGATGATGAATATGTTGCGTGTTTTTTTGTAGGGGCGGTTCGCGAACCGCCCCTACATGCACCGATTTTCTGACACATCGCGCTTTTCTTAGCGCTCTTGACGGTTGAGTCGTTCCAATTATTGTCCAAATACTGACCGAAGATCACTTTTGCCGAATCGAACCTTTGTTGTCAACTTTGAGTAGTGCCTATTGAAGGGGGAGATATGCCCAAATCGTGGTTCAGATTTGGGGTTTTCTTCCTAGGCAGCTTGTTTGCCCAAATTCTTTTCTACAGCTTTCTGATTTTTAAGGAGCAACATACCATGAAGCATGTCAGTAAAATTTTGTTGATGGGGATCGCCCTTCTCCTGCTCAGCGTGGTCGTCTTCTCGGCCAATGCGCAGGACAACGTCATCGTTGAAGGGTCGTTTGGTGCAGGTGCTGATACACTGACCCCGTTGTATTGTACTGGCACAGACTGCACTCGTATCGAAGACCGCATGTTCCCCGATCTCGTTGAAGTTACCCCCGGCACCGGCTTGATCGAGCCGAATGCGCCCGGCGGCTTGGCGACTAGTTGGGACATTTCGGACGATGGCCTCGTCTGGACATTCCATTTGCGCGACGATATGTTCTGGACAGATGGCACACCGGTGACATCGGCTGATGTCTTGTACGGGTGGAATCAAATTACTGCGCCCGAAGCAAATTCGCCGAATGCGTTCTTGCTCGACTTGATTTCAAATGTCGAAGCCCCGGATCCACAAACAATTGTTGTCACCTTCCCAGAATTTAATTGCACCGCCCTCAATAATGTTGCCGGCATTCCCGTCGTCCCGTCCCATGTTTTGAGCGACATTCCATTCTCGGAATTGGAAAATGCCGAATTCAACACCGCGCCGACCGTCACAGCCGGCCCGTATCAATTCAGCGACTTCCGCGCCGGTGAAGTCACCGTGTTGGTCGCCAATCCGGATTATGTCGATTTGCAAAATGGCGTGATCAATAACGATGGTTACATCTGGTCGGTCGTTCCCGATCAAACGGTCGAGGTCGAACGCTTCCTCGCGGGCGAATTCAACATCATCGACAGCCCGGCAGTCGAACGTCGTGCGGATGTCCGTTCTCAAGAAGGCGTCACCGCTTTCGACTTTGCCGGTAATTCGTGGGATTATGTCGGTTGGAATTTGGCCGACCCGACCAATCCGCAGCCCGCATTCGACGAAGATGGCAACCCGATTGATCAGGGACACCACCCGATTTTCGGCGATGTCCGTGTGCGTCGAGCGCTGACACTCGCTGTCAACATCGATGAGATCATCGACGGCGCTGTCTTCGGCGAAGGCGTTGCGATGGCCGCCAACATCATCCCGACGTCGTGGGCCATTCACCCAACACTCGAACCGATTGGCTTCGACCCTGAGGCCGCTGCCGCACTTCTCGAAGAGGCGGGCTGGGTTGACACAGACGGCGACGGCATCCGCGAAGCGACGGCTGACGCGCTCTATGCCGAAGAAGGTACCGAGATGCGCTTTGAACTCTTGACCAACGAAGGCAACACACGCCGTGCATCTATCGCCACCATCATGCAAGACCAACTCGGTCAGATTGGCGTTGCTGTAGACTTCCGCAGTATCGAATTCAACAGCCTGCTCGATGTGATGGACAGTCAAGAATTTGATGCCTTCATCCTCGGCTGGCGCAATGGCTTCCCGGATGACCCCGATCAAACACAGCTCTTCGGCGCCGCTGCCGATGTGCCGGGTTCGGGCTTCAACTTCACGTCGTACAACAACCCGGAATTCGATCAACTGATGTCTGACGCGCTGTCAGTCCCCGGTTGCGATCAAGCCGAACGCGCTCAAATCTACGCACGCATTCAAGAAATCTTCCAAGAAGACCTGCCCTACATGCCACTTTTCGTGCAAGGTGGTCAATATGCTGCCAATGGCGTCGATGGGTTTGACCCGTTCCCGAATGAATTGTACTGGAACGTGGAAAACTGGTCGCTGACACCGTAACCCATACCGGATAATTCACTAGCTAGCCGGGAGAGCAGCGTGCTCTCTCCCGGCTTTGCATTCATCATCGCTGGCAAATGGGTTGTCAGGATTGACGCAATTGGGTATCTTGCACCGTGCCGCCAGACATTCAAATGTCCGGCTATCGAAATCCCAAGCCCACTGCACGTAGACATCGCAGTTCCTAAAGGGGTTATTTTGATGTAGGTTTTGCTTTGATAAACAGTTTCAATTTTCTGATACGCTCAATTTTCTGAAACTGCATGGAATATTTGTCATGATTAAATACACCATTCGCCGCCTCATTCAAGCGGTACCCATTTTATTTGGTATTTCTATTCTCTCATTCTTATTGATGACGGCATCGCCCGGCGGCCCGACCGCCGCCCTGACCCTCAGCCCCAATATGTCTGCCCGGCAGCGCGAGGCTGTCGCGCAGCGGCTCGGTGTCAACGATCCGGTTCCGGTGCAATATTTGCGTTGGTTGACCGGTGACGATTGGATGCGGCGCGACACCGATGGCGATGGCATCGCCGACACGAGCATTATCTTGCCACTCGATGCCGATGGCGATGGCGAAGCGGAACCGCCGGGCAATCGCAAAGGCGTGCTGCGCGGCGATTTTGGCAATTCGTTCTTTTCTAATCGCCCGGTGATTGAACAAATTAAAGATCGTATTCCGGCAACATTGGAATTAGGCGTTTCATCATTAATCGTCGGGTTGCTGTTTGGCGTGCCGATTGGCATCATCTCAGCCGTCGGTCGTGGAGGCATCTTCGATAATGTCTCGCGGGTCGGGGCGGTCATTTTTAATGCGGTGCCGGTTTTTTGGCTGGGGTTGATCTTGATTCTCGTGTTCGGCTCGATGTTGGATTTATTGCCGATGGGGAATCGCTGCCCGAATCGAATTGGGGCTTGCCCGCCGTTGTACGACCCGATACGCATCAAGCATCTTATTTTGCCGACATTCACACTCGCTACCGGCTTAATCGCCGTCTATTCGCGTTATATGCGGGCGGCAATGCTCGATGTCATCAATGAAGATTATATGCGGACTGCCAAAGCGAAAGGCCTATCGAATCGCGCTATTTGGTTCAAGCATGGTGCGCGCAACGCTTTCATCCCGCTCGCGACTTTTCTTGGCCCGGCGTTGGCCGGTCTGTTGAGCGGCGCGGTCGTTACAGAGCGCATTTTCGCGTGGCCGGGCATGGGGCGGCTTGCAGTTGATGCCGTGGTTGCGCAAGACTTCCCCGTTGTGATGGCGACGGTTATCTTTGGCGCGATTGCCACGATACTCGGTTATTTACTGTCGGATATTCTCTATGCGTGGATCGACCCGCGCATTCGACTGCATTAAGCACACAAGTTAGGTGGGACAGGATATGGCCGCACAAACAGATGCTCAGGTTGCACGGCTCGAAAGCGATAATCGCGGTGTTGGCATTTCGTTGACACAATTGGCTTTCCGCCGTTTGAAACGTGATCGATTGACATTGGTTGCTATCGGCATTTTTATGACGCTCGCCTTGTTATCGCTTTTCGCGCCGGTTATCAGCAATCAAATTCTCCACGTCGATTATACGCGCACTAATGTCCCCAACAAATTTCTCGGCATTTGGGAGCGCGAAAAGAATGAGAGCAACTCCGGCACGTTGAATCAATTGCACGTCCTCGGCACAGACGACATCGGGCGAGACCATCTCGCACGGTTGTTGTATGCCGGTCGCATCTCACTTGGCATTGGGTTTATGGGGGCTATTCTCTCGCTGACGATTGGCTTGGCGATTGGCATCATCACCGGCTATCATGGCGGCATCATCGACGACATTTTCAACTGGGTTATCACAACGCTTGATTCCATCCCACAATTATTTTTGTTGCTCATCATTGCCGCCGTTTTGCAACCCGGCCCGACGACCCTCGTGCTTGTGTTTGGCTTTCTCGGATGGACAGGGACGACTCGCTTGATACGCGGCGAGACCTTCTCGCTGCGAGAGCGCGAGTACATCATCAGTGCGCGGGCAGTCGGGGCTTCAAGCTGGCGCGTCATGTTCGCGCACATCGCGCCGAATGTGATTTCAATCGCTGTGATCACACTCGCCATCACCATCGGCAATCTGATTTTGGTCGAGTCGGCGCTCAGCTTTCTCGGTCTCGGCGTCGAACCACCGACGCCAACATGGGGCAACATGTTGACGAAAGCGCAATCGTTCTTCACAAGCGGCATCCATCTGGTGATTGCGCCCGGCGTTTTGATCACGACGACGGTCTTGTGTTTGTACATCATCGGCGATGGCATCCGCGATGCGTTCGACCCGACACTGAAAGATTGATTCAGCACAATTGAAGCTGTTTGCAGAGGCATTGCAATCTTGCTATGCCTTTTGTTGATTCGTCATCGTAGCATTGATGCTGTTGAGTGTATAATAGATGCTGTTGCGCCAATGAGTGAAGGAGATGATGCCGATTCGTTCGCTTCGTTTGCCGATGTTCGTTGTTGTGCTGCTGCTGATTCTCGCCGCGTGTGACAGCAGCAGTAACGATGCACAATTGCCGACCGTCGCCGTGTTGCCGACTGCCGACGACGCTGCGACGGTCACCGCACAAGCCGCCGCGTCGCAAGCCGCCCTCGCCGCACCGACGCTGCCGCCGGAAGTCACCGTGACGCCCTTGCCAACGGCAACCTTGCCGCCGCCGACTCCCCTGCCAACGGCGACTCCTGAAGGTTTTAGCCGAGCGGGTTACATCTATTACATCTTCAACGGCGACTTGATTATCGAATTGAATGTTGACACGGGCGACGAACAAGCGATTATCCGCTTCAATGGTGCGCCGCTTGATGACCTCGCGCTGTCGCCGGACGGCAAATTGCTCGCCTATGTCGCGCCCGGCAATGGTCTTGCGCGCGAGGTGTGGGTCAGCTCGCGCGATGCGAGTTATATGCAGCAGGTGTCGTGCCTCAACTTCCGCCGTGTCGAGAACCCGACATGGCATCCCAACAGCAACACGATTGCATTCTTCGCCGCGCCGAATGAAGATGATCCACTCAATTTGTTCATTGCAGATGTCATCGGCAGTGGCAATTGCCCGGACGACAACAACCAACGGCAATTGACGGGACGCAACGACACGGACATGCGCGACATGGCATGGAGCGCGGACGGCGAGCGTTTGTTCTTCAGCGATGGCAGTTTGTTCGTCTATGATGTGACGAGCGGGCGTGTGCTCGCCCCGTTGACCGAGCCAGATGCCTATGGCCCGGATTATGCCCCGGCGCCCAATCCGGTATCGAACGAATTGTTCTATCTGAAAACACAACCGAACTTCGAGACCAATCGTAATGGCGGCGCACTGTCGTTCATCACGCTCGAAGCACTCGACTCGCCTTCGCTCGAATCGGTCGGCGGTCAGCTTGAGGCCGAGTCGCTCGAATGGTCACGCGATGGCACGCGCCTGTTGATCGGCACGCGGGATGCCGTCTTGCTGTTCAATCCCGAAGTTGGCACGGCGGTGGCGCTCGCGGGGGAGATGCGCTTTGTGTCGCCGCCGGTCTTCAGCCCCGACGAGCAGCAAGTCGCTTACATCGCGCCGGGCGAAGAGACGCCGGATGTGCCACAAATTTTCGCGGTCAATCGCGACGGCACGCAACGCCGACAAATCACACACCACGATGAGGGCACAATTACGGATATTGTGTGGGCGTCGTGACGCTACCCTTATCTCGATGCCTAAGACGTATGCGTCGCCCTTACAAATGACGTGTTATGTGCGATTTTTAACGGCGGACAGCATGCTGCCCCGACATTGTTATGAAAACCTGTAGGGATGCGATATATTGCGCCCGTCTGTGATTTTTTGATGGGTTACATGCCATCAATTTAATATTTAATAGAGGAGATGTATTGTCAATATGGATGCTTTTGAACGTGTGTATGCGGCGCTTGAAGGCCGCCCGGTAGACCGCCCGCCGGTCTTCCCACAAATCGGCGACCATGCCGGCATCATCGCTGGTCTACCTTACAACGTCATGTACGAAGATGCCGAACGAGCCGCACAAGCGCATCTCGATGCGCAAGCGCGCTACGGTTACGACATCATCGCGATTCAAGTGGAACCGAGTTGGCCGGTGGCCGAGGCGGTCGGTTCGGGCGTGACGTATCCGCCGGACAAATATCCGTGGATCACCGATTATCTGATTCAGTCGGAAGATGATCTCGATAAATTGCAAGTGCCCGACTTCATGGCGACTCGCAGCACCCGCGTGATGATTGAAGGCACTCGTTTGCTGGCCGAACGCGGCAATGTGCCCGTCGCGGGATTCATGACCGGGCCGCTCACTTTTAGCCTGCAATTGATGCCGTATGTTGATCTCATCAAACGGCTGATTAAAAATCCTGAATTCGTCCACCAATTGATCGCTAAAAGCGTCGAGGTGATTCGCGCTTATGGGCAGGCGCTCAAAGATGCCGGTGCGACGATCTTCGTGATTTGCGAACACGATGTGCAGATGATGTCGCCGAAGCATGTCAAGGCCTACAGCATCGATTATCTGCCGGAAGTCTTTTCGGTCTTCGATTACAACATCATGCATATATGCGGCGACATCATGAAACACATCGAATACAACGCCGAATTCTTCCGCAGCCTTGAGCGCCTGAATGTCATCAATGTCGGGCCGAAGGTGGACATTGCGAAAACGCAAGCGCTGTTGGGTGGGAAAATCGGCGTCGCCGGGAATATCGATCATATCGATTTGCTGCCATTGCGCACGCCGCAAGAAATCGAACAAGCGGTTCATAATGCTATTCGTGCGAGCGGCGGCGACCCACGCTTCATGGTCGCGCCGGGTTGCGAGATTACCTCCGACACGCCGGTTGAAAATGTCATGGCGTTTGTGCGGGCGGCGTCAACCTATAAGTGATAAAACAGCAGCGCACTTCGTCATTGAGATATTCGGCAGCTGGGCTTTGCGTTCTGGGCATCTTTGCGGTTTAATTGTAAGTGTTCGCTCATTATGCCGCGTAGGAGTAATCATGTCCGACGAAGATGCGATTCGCCGCGCTGTCGAAGATGCTGTGCGCCGCCATCTCAATCAGCCGACCACACACGCTGAAAAGCCAATCATCGACGAACGCGCCGTCAATGCCGTGCCCGAAGGCGGCACACTCGCCATTCCTGAAGCCGCCATCATCACGCCACTGGCGAAGAGCATCGCGATAGAACGTCGGGTGCGCTTTGTTTCTCAGGGCGAGTTGCAAACCGAGTCCGACGAGATCACGACGATTGCTATCGGCGCAGATCATGGCGGGTACGCGATGAAAGAGATGCTCAAGGGGCATTTGCAGAGCCGCTTCACCATGCTTGATTGCGGCACCAACAGCCCGGAGAGCGTCGATTATCCCGACTTCGCGCTCAAGGTCGCGCAGCTTGTCAGCAATGGCCGGGCAGAGCGCGGCATCATGATAGACGGCGCGGGCATTGGGTCGTGCATGGTCGCCAATAAAGTTGCTGGTGTTCGAGCGGCGATGTGTTACAATCAAGCGACGGCGGTCAACAGTCGCGAACACAATAACGCCAATGTGTTGACACTCGGCGCGGGTATGATCGGCAATAATCTCGCGAAACAAATTGTGGACACATGGCTAGCGACCGCGTTCGGCGGCGGGCGACATGCGCGACGGGTCGATAAGATTATGGATGTCGAACGGCGATATAGGGGCAGTTAATGCGCGGTGTTGTCATCATCGGCGGCGGGCTGACAGGACTCGCCGCGGCAGTTGCATTACAACAAGAGCACATCGCTTACACTCTCATCGAAGTCAAGCCACGACTCGGTGGCAGCATCATGACGACGCGGCACGACGGTTTCGTCTTGGACGGCTCGCCGATGTTGTTTGAGCGCGTCGGCGATTGGTCGCTGCTGCGCGAATTCGGCTTGGATGATGCCTTGTTCGTTGCGGCCCACAGTCAATACGCCGACATCGTGGGCTTCAAGCGGGGCGTGGGTGCTCTCGTCGATGCGCTTGAACGACGCTTGACCGGCAACATCATCATGCGGATGGCTGTCAGCAGTATCGGGCGAATCGATGACTGCTTCACGATTTGCTTGGAAAACGGCCTGATGTTCAACACCGATGCGATTATCATGACCGCACCGGCGCGATATGCCGAGCGAATCTTGCGCACCATCCAACCCGAATCCGCGCTGATGCTGCTCGATTATCAATATGCTCATCTCGCTCGTGTCTCACTCGGTTATCCACGAGAGACCATTCGCGATTTGCCGGAGTTAAGCGACATCCGTCACGCGCCGTATGTATGGACAGACAGCCCGCAGCGTGTGCCGCAGAATCATCTCTTGCTACAGGTGAGTATCCCGGTTGGTGACGAACACACATCAGGCGATGACTTGATCGACACCGCGCTGACGTCATACCATCTGCCGAAAAATCCGGTCGTGCAGCACGTGCATTATTGGCCCGAAGCCGACCCGTTGACGCGCGACACACCGGCGCATCAACACAATATGACGATGATTGAACAGCGATTGCCGGATGGCATGGCGCTCGTCGGCAGCGATTATCGCGCGGTGACGTTGATCGACCGTATCGCGCAAGGGCAAGAAGCTGCCCGGCGTGTCGCAGCGTATCTGCAAAAATAAACAAGACGGATGCAAAATAGCCGTCATGAAAAATTTGGCTCGCTCATAAGGATTCATGTATAAGGGACACGGCAGGCCGTGCCCTTACAAAAAACGCATCTGTTTCGTTGAACTGCGTAAGTTCCGATAAAGAAAAGATTCAACGCGATTCAATATCTTGCCGTGCTTTATGTGCCATAGGGGGATGCTTTATGTGGCATAAAACCGACCAACAAATTCGCATGCTTGTCGATCTTGATGCCGAAACCGCAGCGAACAATCTCATGGCAAATTTGCGACGTGCATCGTGGACAGTTTCGTACTCCGAAACATTCATGACGATTGACGAAGTTGAGGTGTATCAACTGTTCGGCATTTCGTCGGCATTTGCTGGGGCAACCCTGAGCGGATTCGTCAATCAGGGCGCACGCCATGTCCCATTCTTCGTCAAAATCAACAGCATTGATGCGCACCGTTCTGAAGTCTTAATCATCGCCGGTGGCTCGCAGTCGGTGACGGGCAAAGATTATGGCCGCAATCGCAATGTGGCCGAAAAATTGCAGGCCTTTTGTCGACGTCCGCCCGGCCCATCGGTCGCCGAAAATCTCGGCGGCGTCATCAAAGGCATCTTCAACAAAGGCGACAAGAAAAAACGTTAGTAAAAATTCAGAATCCCCCAATAAATGGGGGCACAGCAAGGGCATTTTTGCGTCTATACTAAATGTATCGACGATGAGTTTGTGGGGAACGCTCTTGCAAAAACCTGAACTTTTTGTCTTTTTTCTCTGGCTCTTCGCAATAATCGCGACGGAGCAAGTCGTCGGTTATAACGAGACTTTCTTGTCTCTTGCGCCGATTTATTTTGTGTGCATGGTGGGTTGCATCATCGTCGTCAAGATTGTCAAGCGCGTCCCACGTCGCACGAATTGACCGTATCTCGGTTGAAATTGGTTCTATGCTTTGTTTCAGATTCAACTAACATGGTAAGAAATCTTGTCGCTTGTCGTCACACACGCCTATCAATACAGGCAAGGAGAGCATCTTATGGCAGATGACATCCCCGCAAAAAATTATTTGCTCGACACGTTGATATTGGCGATTGAAGTGCGTGCTCGTATTCGAGCGCTTGACCTTCTTGTCGATACCGCTCAGGAACTCATCCGCGAAAATGAGAAAGCCGAAGCCGCCCGTCTGCTGGCTTTTGTCATCGCGCATCCGCGTAGCAAAGCGGCGACCCGTGCCCGTGCCGAGAAACATTTTTTGCAACTTGAAGCCGAGATTTGCCCGCGTGCGATTGTTGAGGCCAAAGAATACGCCGCGTCTTCAACACTTGAAGATGTGGTTGTGGATTTGCTTGAAGCCACGATTTCAGATATATAGTCCAAAAGAGGCCGCGCAAGACGACCTCTTTTTGTTTTGTGTTCCGCGATACAGCTTTAGCGCGACAATGTATGCTTGATTGATTGGACGAGCGATAGGCGGCGATTGCGCGGCAATTCGTTGGCGCGGCGTTGACGCTCTGCTTCGCGCCGTATTTCCTCGAGATGATCGCGATTCATCATATAATTGACGTAGCTGTCCATGAGCTTCTCTCCCCTAATGCGTGATACCATCTTGGCGACGGTGGTTTGCGATAATTTTGGCTCGTAAAGCGAGAGCCTACAAAGAAAAGAACCGCCATATTTTATTAAGCCCATGAAAAAGCCCGTTGCACCCCCTAGCAACGAGCATGATGATCTTACACCCACTTGTG